>NZ_DEYR01000031.1:0-34031 GCF_002364635.1 Pseudomonas sp. UBA3153 | reverse complement strand
AGCCGCGCCGCCTCGCCGCGCATCCACAAGCCGCAGGTGCAGGCGCGCCTGGCGGCGATTCGGCCGGTCCACGCGCGGCGCCAGTCGCCGTTCGACAGGCGTATCGAGGTGCAGCGCGAGCGCCTGCGCTTGCCGGTGTTCCCGACCACGACCATCGGTTCCTTTCCGCAGACCTCGGCAATCCGCCTGGCGCGGCAGTCGTTCAGGCAGGGCAGGCTGTCGGTGGCGGAGTACACCGAGGCGATGCACAGCGAAATCCGCCACGCCGTCCAGGTGCAGGAACGCCTCGGCCTGGACGTGCTGGTGCACGGCGAGGCCGAGCGCAACGACATGGTCGAGTATTTCGCCGAGCAGCTCGACGGCTATGCGTTCAGCCGCTTTGGCTGGGTGCAGAGCTACGGTTCGCGCTGCGTGAAGCCGGCGCTGATCTACGGCGACCTGAGCCGCCCGCACGCCATGACGGTGGACTGGATCCGCTATGCGCAGGGCCTCACCGACAAGGTGATGAAGGGCATGCTGACCGGACCGGTGACCATGCTGATGTGGTCGTTCCCGCGCGAGGACGTGTCGCGCGAGGTGCAGGCGCGGCAACTGGCGCTGGCGATCCGCGACGAAGTGGTCGACCTGGAAGCCGCCGGCATCCGCATCATCCAGATCGACGAGGCGGCGTTCCGCGAGGGCCTGCCGCTGCGCCGCGAACACTGGCCGCACTACCTGGACTGGGCCACCGAGGCGTTTCGCCTGTGCGCCTCCGGCGTGCGCGACGAAACCCAGATCCACACCCACATGTGCTACAGCGAGTTCAACGACGTGATCGAGTCCATCGCCGCGATGGATGCCGACGTGATCACGATCGAGACGTCGCGCTCAGACATGGAGCTGCTGGAGGCGTTCGAGGCCTTCGCCTACCCGAACGACATCGGCCCCGGCGTCTATGACATCCACTCGCCGCGCGTGCCGGAAACCGCGGAGATGGTCGGCCTGCTGAGCAAGGCGGCGCGGCGGATTCCCGCCGAGCGCCTGTGGGTGAACCCGGATTGCGGCCTGAAGACCCGCGGTTGGGCGGAAACCGAACAGGCGCTGACGAACATGGTCGCCGCCGCGCGGCAATTGCGTAGACAACTGGCCTGAGTTCGGCTCGCCCCAGGGGCGGCTTCAGGCCGCCGGCGTTCGGCAGGGCATCGGGCGAGGCGTGGGCATCGCCTTGCCTCGCGACGAACACTTGCAGGCCGCGGGCGTGGCGGCCGGGGGCTTGATCGGCCGCCGAGAGAGGCGCAGCATTCGCTCCCTTTTGTGCGGAAAAACCAGAGTCCATGAGCGAACCCACGCCTGCCGTCGCCAACGCGCATCGCCCTGCGGGGATAGGCCTGCTGATCGCCGCGGTCGGCGTTGTCTACGGCGACATCGGCACCAGCCCGCTTTACACCCTCAAGGAAGTCTTCGCCGGGCATTACGGCGTGCAGGCCAACCACGACGGCGTGCTCGGCATTCTCTCGATGATCTTCTGGTCGCTGATCTGGGTGGTCTCGATCAAGTACATGCTCTTCGTGCTGCGCGCCGACAACCAGGGCGAGGGCGGTGTGATGGCGCTCACCGCGCTGGCGCGCCGCGCCGCGGCGGCATATCCGCGGCTGCAGAACCTGCTGATGCTGCTCGGCCTGTTCGGCGCCGCGCTGTTCTACGGCGACAGCATGATCACCCCGGCGATTTCCGTGCTCTCGGCCGTGGAAGGCCTGGAAGTGGCGTTCCCCCGGGTGGCGCACTGGGTGGTGCCGCTGTCGCTGGCGCTGCTGATCGGGCTGTTCCTCATCCAGCGCCATGGCACGGCGCGCATCGGTGTGGTGTTCGGTCCGGTGATGCTGGCGTGGTTCATTGCCCTTGGCGCGCTCGGGTTGTACGGCATCGTGCAAAGCCCGGAAGTGCTCAAGGCGATCAACCCGTACTGGTGCGTGAATTTCTTCCTCGCTCATCCGGGCATCGGCGTAACCGTGCTCGGCGCCGTGGTGCTGGCGCTCACCGGCGCCGAGGCGCTGTATGCGGACATGGGCCACTTCGGCCGCGCGCCTATCGCCCGTGCCTGGTTCGGCCTGGTGCTGCCGGGGCTGACACTCAACTACTTCGGCCAGGGCGCACTGCTGCTTGCCGACCCCGAGTCCGCACGCAACCCGTTCTTCCTGCTGGCGCCGGGCTGGGCGCTGCTGCCGCTGGTGGCGCTGTCGACCCTGGCCACCATCATCGCCTCCCAGGCGGTGATTTCCGGGGCCTTCTCCCTGACTCACCAGGCCATCCAGTTCGGCTATATCCCGCGCATGTTCATCCAGCACACGTCCAGCCATGAACGTGGGCAGATCTACATCGGCGCGGTGAACTGGGCGCTGATGGTCGGTGTGGTGCTTCTGGTGCTGGGCTTCAAGTCGTCCGGCGCGTTGGCCTCGGCGTATGGCGTGGCGGTGACCGGCACCATGCTGATCACCACGCTGCTGTTCTCGGTGGTGATGCTGCGCCTGTGGCGCTGGCCTTTGCTGGTGACGCTGCCGATCCTGCTCGGTTTCCTTCTGGTGGACAGCCTGTTCTTCGCCGCCAACGTGCCGAAGATCTTCGAGGGCGGAGCCTTCCCGGTGATCGCCGGCATGGGCCTGTTCGTTCTCATGACCACCTGGAAGCGCGGTCGCGAGATTCTCGTCGAGCGTCTTGGCGAGAGCGTGCTGCCGTTGCCGACCTTCGTCGCCAGCATCCGCATCCAGCCGCCGCACCGGGTGATGGGCACGGCGGTGTTCCTCAGCGCCCGCAGCGACGCGGTGCCGCATGCGCTGCTGCACAACATGCTGCACAACCAGGTGCTGCACGAGCAGGTGGTGCTGCTCACGGTGGTCAGCGAAGACCGCCCGCGGGTCGAGGAGGAACGGCGCTTCGAGGTCGAGGCCTATGGCGAGGGCTTCTACCGGGTGATCCTGCATTTCGGCTTCATGGAGGAGCCGGACGTGCCGCAGGCGCTGACCCTGTGCCATCTCACCGACCTGGACTTCAGCCCGATGCGCACCACCTACTTCCTCAGCCGGGAAACGGTGATCCCGACCAAGCGCATGGCCATGGCGCGTTGGCGCGAGGCGCTGTTCGCCTTCCTGCTGCGCAATGCCAACAGCAGCCTTCGCTACTTCAAGCTGCCGTTCAACCGGGTGATCGAGCTGGGCACCCAGGTGGAAATCTGAGGCGATTGACGCGGCGCGCTGCATGCGCCGCGGGCTTTGCGATAAGGTAGACAAACCCCTCCAGTACCCCGTTACGACCATGACCCCCGCCATCGATCTGCTCAAGAAAGCCCGCGCCGAACACCAGGTTCACAGCTACGTCCACGACCCCAAGGCGCCGTCCTACGGCCTGGAGGCCGCCGAGAAACTCCGTCTGCCGGCGGAACGCGTGTACAAGACGCTGCTCGCGGCGACCGAGAAGGGCGAGCTGCTGGTCGCCGTGGTGCCGGTCGCCGGCAGCCTCGACCTGAAGGCGCTGGCCCACGCGGCGGGCGCGAAGAAGGCCGAGATGGCCGATGCCAACGCCGCGCAGCGTTCGACCGGCTACCTGGTCGGGGGCATCAGCCCGCTGGGGCAGAAGAAGCGCCTGCGTACCTTCATCGACGCGTCCGCGCAGAACTTCCCGACCATCCACGTCAGCGCCGGGCGCCGCGGGCTGGAGGTGGAGCTGGCCGCCGCGGTGCTGGCCGAACACACCGGTGGGCAGTTCGCCGCCATCGGCCGGAGCTGAACGCCGTCCGCTCACGGATGGCTGAGGCGACCCTGCGAGGATCATCCGTACAGCGGCTTGTATCGCGATAAAAATTCGAAACTGTATCGCTCGCCATTTCGGTCGAACGGGCATGCTTTGCCACCACCGTTCAGCAATGGAGCCCGATATGCCCCTCGCTTTCCACCAGGTCGATGCCTTCTCAGACACCCCGTTCGCCGGCAACCCGGCGATGGTCTATCGCCTCGATCAATGGCTCGACGACGCGCTGATGCAGCGCATCGCCGCCGAACACAACCTGGCGGAAACCGCCTTCGTGGTGCGCGAGGGGGCCGCCTGGCACATCCGCTGGTTCACTCCGAGCGCCGAGGTGCCGTTGTGCGGCCACGCAACCCTGGCCAGCGCCCACGTGCTGTTCGAGGTTTACCGCGAACCGGGTGAGCGCATCGATTTCACCTGTCGCAGCGGCAAGCTGGCGGTGACGCGTGAGGAGGGGCGGTTGGTGCTGGACTTTCCCGCCCAGGCGGCGACGCCCGTCGCCATTCCCGAGGGCCTGGAAAGCATCCTCGGGCAGAAGGTGTCGGCCGTATTCGATGCGCCGCAGTTGCTCGTGCTCCTCGAGTCGGAGGACGCGGTGCGCGCCTGCGTGCCTGACTTGAAGCGCCTCGCCAGCCAGGACTGGCCGAACGTGATGATCACCGCGCCGGGCAGCGAGTACGACTTCGTCTCGCGTAACTTCGCCCCGGCGATCGGTATCGACGAGGACCCGGTGACGGGCTCGGCCCATTGCATCCTGATTCCCTACTGGGCGCAGCGGCTCGGCAAGAACGTGCTGCGGGCGTACCAGGGCGGCGCGCGGGGAGGGCAGCTGTGGTGTCGGCTGGAAGGCGAACGGGTGAAGATCGGCGGCTACGCCACGCTGGTGGCCAGCGGGCAACTGCATATCGCGTGAGAGCGGCGATCGAATCGCCCGGCGCGCAGGCGTCGGGCGAGCTGCTTCAGGCCATCCCGCCGCAGCGGCGCACGCCGATCTGCTCTGAGGACGTCTCGCCCTGCGCGGGGTAGAGCACCAAGTGCTCGGCGGCGACACGGATACCGACGTCCTGGCCGGGCAGGAACTCGGTCTGGCTCGGGAAGATCGATTCCAGCTGGCAGCCAGTCGGGAGCTGCAGGCGATACAGCGTCGCTGCGCCGAGGAAGGTGCGCCCGAGGATGCGCGCCTTCAGCGCACTGCCCGGATCGAGGGTGATGTCGTCCGGGCGCAGCAGCACGTCCACCTGCGTCCCGTTTTCCCAGGCATAGGCGCGGTTGCCCCGCAGCTCGCCGAGTTCGGTGTGCACGCAGTCCGGGCCGGTCATCCGGCCGGGAATGAAGTAACCCTGGCCGATGAAGCTGGCGACGAAGGGCGTCGCCGGCTCGTGGTAGAGATTGAACGGCGTATCCCACTGCTCGAGGTGGCCGCGGTTGAACACCCCAACCTGATCGCTCACGGCGAAGGCTTCTTCCTGATCGTGGGTGACCAGGATGGCGCTGGTGCCACGCGCCTTGAGGATGTCGCGCACCTCATGGCTCAGGCGCCGGCGCAGTTCACCGTCGAGGTTGGAGAAGGGTTCGTCGAGCAGCAGCAGCTGAGGCTCAGGCGCCAGCGCGCGGGCCAGCGAAACACGTTGCTGCTGGCCGCCGGACAGTTCGTTCGGATAGCGCTTGGCCAGCGCGCCGAGGTTGACCATGTCCAGCAATTCGGCAGTGATGCGCTCGCGGTCGGGGTTCTGGCGAATGCCGAAGGCGACGTTCTGCGCCACGCTCAGGTGGGGGAACAGGGCGTAGTCCTGGAAGACCATGCCGATGCGCCGCTTCTCCGGCGCGACGGTGAAGCCGGGACGGGAAATCACCTCGCCCGCCAGGCGAATCTCGCCTTCCTGCACCGGCTCGAAGCCGGCAATGGCGCGCAGCGTGGTGGTTTTGCCGCAGCCGGACGGGCCGAGCAGACAACCGATGTCGCCCGCATTCAGGTGCAGGTTGAGGGTCTTCACCACGCGCTGCTCCTGGTAGCCGCAGGCGAGGTCGCGCAGGTCGAGCAGGAGGTCGTGTTTCATGCGTAGTGGTAAGCCGGTTCGACGAGGAATTCGAGAAGCGCCTTCTGCACGTGCAGCCGGTTCTCCGCCTGGTCCCAGGCCACCGAGAAGGGCTGATCGAGCAGGTCTTCGCTGATCTCCTCGCCGCGGTGCGCCGGCAGGCAGTGCATGAACAGCACGTCTTCGGCGGCACCGGCGAGCAGTTCGCGGTTGACCTGATAGGGGCGGAACAACGCCAGACGGGCGGCGGTTTCATCTTCCTGGCCCATGGACGCCCAGACATCGGTGCACACCAGGTGCGCGCCGGCCACGGCCTGGTGCGGGTCGCGCATCACCTGCACACGATCGCCGGCCTGGGCCAGCAGCGTGGCGCTCGGCTCGTAACCTTCTGGGCAGGCGACGCGCAGCTGGAAGTCGAACTGCTGGGCCGCTTCGATATAGCTGTTGCACATGTTGTTGCCGTCGCCGATCCAGGCCACTGTCTTGCCGGCGATGCTGCCGCGGTGTTCGTGGTAGGTCTGCATGTCGGCGAGCAACTGGCAGGGGTGCAGATCATCGGACAGTCCGTTGATCACCGGCACCCGCGAGTTGGCGGCGAATTCGGTCAGGGTGTCGTGGGCGAAGGTGCGGATCATCACGGCGTCGAGCATGCGCGACATGACCTTGGCGCTGTCGGCGATCGGCTCGCCGCGGCCGAGCTGGGTGTCACGCGGCGAAAGGAAGATCGCCTGGCCGCCCAGCTGAATCATGCCGGCTTCGAAGGACAGCCGGGTCCGCGTCGAGGCCTTCTCGAAGATCATCCCGAGGACGCGGTTCTTCAGGGGCTCGAAGAGCACGCCGCGGTCGCGCAGGTCCTTCAGCTCGCTGCCTCGGCGGATCAGCCCGACCAGTTCCTGGGGGGTGAAGTCCATCATCGAGAGGAAGTGCCTGACGCTCATGTTCATTACCTTGACTGCACCGGACGCTGTCCGGACATCCTGTTTTCACGAAAAATACGACGACCTACGGCTTGAGGCCGCACGGTGCGACGAAACGGGGGAAGGCGCGATGTTATAAAAAAATGTCGCTTCACGCCACGCTGGAACCTGTCACCGCCGGGTTCGCGGCTGTTGCGGCTTGGCGGGCGAGGGCTTGTGCACTCCCCGGTTTGCCAATCCCGGCAGGACCGACGGCTAGCCTTTTCCAGGTGAAAAAGCGCCAGCCGAAGCGGGAAGAGAGCATTTGTACACTGCGCCTGCGTCGCTTGGCAATGAACGCAACGGCAGGCGTGGGAGGGGCTTTCGGTCTACCAGGAGGTCTGTTGCATGCCTTTGCTTTCGGCTTCGCGGCGCATTTCGGATACGGCGATGACCATCGCCTCGAGCTTCTCGTCCTCGGCGCTGCGGTCCTGCAGAGTCTTCTCGAGGGCGACTCGTTCCGCCTCCAGCGTACGGACACGCTCGGCGGCCGCCTGCGCCTCGGCAACCTGACGCGCGGTGTAACTGTCTATCAGGGCGAGACTGATCTGGTAACCGGCGGTACCGATGGCCAGTGCGCCGGCGACGCTCAGGACTCTGATCTTGAAGGTGCGGGAAAGGCGGATTGCCATGGCATTCGCTCCTTGAGGGACGGGGCGATGCTAACGCAGAGGCGCAGCAACGAAAAGCCCGCACGAAGCGGGCTTTTGCTTTACCCGCTGCTACCAGCGCGGGCGTGGCGGACCATAGTAGTAGCCTGGCGGCGGGCCATAGTGCGGCGGCGGCATGCGCACTACGGGATACGCCTGGTAGTACACCGGCACCGGCTGGTAATAGACGGGCGGCGGTGGCGGATAATAGGCCGGCTGAGCCGGGTAATAGGTGACGGGCGGCGGTGCCGCCTGGACGTAGACCCGTTCCGGCGGTCGTTGCGAAGCGACGAAGACCCCGCCTACCACAGCCCCGACTACGGCTCCCATTACCGCGTTGTCCGAGCCATGCCCATGAGCTGCGGCCTGTCCGCTGAGAACGAGGCTGCCGACCAGGAGAGCGACCTGGGGGATGCGACCAAACATGTGTTCCTCCATGCCCGGGGAATAGGTTCCGGGGCGATATATCTGACCGCTAAACAAGCGCGTCGTGGAGTGGTCATAGGTAAAGGTTGTGTAAGCCCGGACCGGTGGTCAAACGTTGCACGAATGCACGTGTCTGCCTGCCATCGACCCTGCGCAGTTGGCGTCCTGTAGATGCCGCTCGTCGCCGTTGGCACGCCAAGTGGCCAATCGCCACGTACTGTAACCGGTCATTGAGAGCCGCTGTTTTGCCGGGTTCTTCCTCCAAAAGCGGCTATTCCATCGATATCAAGAGAGATGTATGGACGAAGATTTGTTGAGCAAGGAGGAGCAGAAAGCATTGTCCGAGGTGGTTCACGAACCGGAGATCTCGCGGCCGGCGGTGCTTCTGGTCGACGACGACGAAGCGTTCCGTGAACTGCTTGCCGAAGTCTTCCATATCCACGGGATCCTTTGTTTTCCGGCCGACGGCGTCGAGTCCGCCATTCGCCTGCTGAAAAAGCGCGCGACCATTTCGCTGATCGTCACCGATCTGCGCATGGGGCCTAGCGGTGGCCTGGAGCTGGTGCGCTGGGTGCGCGAGTCGGAACGTTCGGAACTGCCGGTGGTGATCATGTCCGGCCAGGCGGACATGCAGGACGCGATCGATGCGATGCACCTCAACGTCATCGACTTCCTGCTCAAGCCGGTGGATTTGCAGAACATGCTCGCCGTGGTCCGTCGTGAGCTGCGCATCGAGGATCAACCGCCGCCGGACTTCGGGGCCTGAGTCGCATGACCGAAAAAGAGCTGCTCGCCGCGCTGACACGCCTGATCGCAACGGACGACCTGCCGGACTTCACGCCCTCGGTAACCGGGGCGCTGCTCTTCGAGACGCTGCTGGACAACTGGGATGAGCTGAGCCCCGCCGTGCGTGGCCAACTGATGCTGGTCCTGGGCATTCTGACCAGGGAGCTGTCCGCCGAATCCAAGGCTGAGCGCACCACCGCGCAGATTCTGGAGCGGCTCACCCGGCGCTGAGTTTTCCTCGCTGAACGTCGCACATTCGTCCTTTTGTCCGCATTCGTTGCTCGCCGGAATTAACGGCGGCCGGCCGGGTCTGTAAAAATGAGCGGTACGCGGTCTCGATGAAAATGCCAACAAACTTTAGCGGTGTCCGTTTTGCCTAAGTCCATCCTCGTTGTTGATGACGAACCGTCGATCCTTTCGCTTCTGGTGGAGCACCTGGAGGGGAGCGGCTATGAAGCGTTCGGTGCCGAGACTGCGCAGCAGGCGATTGCCCTGCTGGACGGTCATCATTCGGTCGATCTGCTGATCTCGGATTTCCGTCTGAACGACGGCATGAACGGTCTGATGGTCGCCGAGGCGGCGCTGCGCTCGCTGCCGGACATCAAGGTCCTGTTTATCAGCGGGCATCCCTACGAGGTGTGGGAGGCCGAGAGCTTCAAGCAGATGAACGCGCTGCTGCTCGGCAAGCCCTTCATGCTCGACCAGCTTGATCATTCGATCGACGAGTTGCTCGCCGTCTCCGAGTGACGGCACCAAGCGCCAGACCCCGGCGCGGGAATCGGCGTACATGATGCCGGTCGATTCATGCCGCGAAGGCTCGTGGTGAACGTTTTCGTTTAGCGCCATAGTCTCGATATCCGCCGACCCGACCGGTCGGCTAGAACAACAAGACGAGGCGTGCCCATGAGCCGAACCCTCCACCACCGTGCGTGCCACCTGTGCGAAGCCATCTGCGGCCTGAACATCGAAACCGAGACCCAGGCCGACGGTTCGCAGCGCATCCTCTCGATCAAGGGCGACCCTGAAGACAGTTTCAGCCGCGGGCATATCTGTCCAAAGGCCGTTGCCCTGCAGGATATCCAGGACGACCCCGACCGACTGCGCCAACCGATGCGCCGGGTGGGCAACGAGTGGCTGCCGATGGCCTGGGACGAAGCCTTCGCCTACGCCGCCGAGCGCCTGGCCGATATCCAGCAGCGCCACGGGCGCAACGCGGTGGCGGTGTATCAGGGCAACCCCAGCGTGCATAACTACGGGCTGATGACCCACAGCAACTACTTCCTCGGCCTGCTGAAAACCCGCAACCGCTACTCGGCCACCTCGGTCGACCAGCTTCCGCACCATCTCACCAGTCACCTGATGTACGGCCACGGCCTGCTGATACCGATTCCGGACATCGACCACACCGACTTCATGCTGATCCTCGGCGGCAACCCGCTGGCGTCCAATGGCAGCATCATGACCGTGCCGGACGTGGAAAAACGCCTGAAGGCCATCAAAAGCCGGGGCGGCAAGCTGGTGGTGGTCGACCCCCGGCGCAGCGAGACCGCGGCGATAGCCGACCAGCATCTGTTCGTCAGGCCCGGCCAGGACGCGGCGCTGCTGTTCGGCCTGCTCAACACCCTGTTCGAGGAAAACCTCACCCGCGGCACCCATTTGCCGGTGGAGGGCCTGGATGAGGTCCGCCGCGCCGTGGCGCCCTTCAATGCCGAAGTCATGGGCCCGCGGTGCGGCATCCCGGGCGAGCAGATCCGCCAACTGGCACGGGATTTCGCCAGCGCCGACAAGGCGGTGTGCTACGGCCGGATGGGCGTCTCCACCCAGGCGTTCGGCACGCTTTGCCAATGGCTGGTGCAGATGATCAACCTGGTCAGCGGAAACCTCGATCGCGAAGGCGGCGTGCTGTGCACGGAGCCCGCGATCGACCTGGTGGCGAGCACGTCCGGCGGCCATTTCAATCTCTGGCAGAGCCGCGTCTCCGGCCTCCCCGAGTACGGCGGCGAGTTGCCGGTTTCCGCGCTCGCCGAGGAAATCCTCACGCCCGGCGAAGGGCAGGTTCGGGCGTTGATCAGCGTGGCCGGCAACCCGGTGCTTTCCACGCCCAACGGCCGGCAGATGGAGCAGGCGCTGGACGGGCTGGAGTTCATGCTCAGCGTCGATTTGTACATCAACGAGTCGACCCGCTACGCCGACCTGATCCTGCCGCCGACCTCGCCGCTGGAGCACGACCACTACGATTCCACCTTCAACCTGCTGGCCGTGCGAAACGTCACGCGCTTCAACGAGCCGGTGTTGGCCAAGCCGCAGGGCGCGCTGGACGACTGGGAAATCTTCGTCGGCCTGGCCCAGGCCTTTGCGGAAAAGACCGGCGTCGAACTGAAGCCGACCATGTCGCCGCAGCAGATGATCGACATGGGCCTGCGCTACGGCCCTTACGGCGATCGTTCGCCACGCCAACTGAGCCTCGCACGCCTGCGTGACTACCCGCACGGCCTCGACCTCGGTGCGCTCAGACCGAACCTGGCGGCGAGGTTGAAGACGCCGTCGGGCAAGGTCGAGGCCGCGCCGGCTTTGCTGCTGAGCGACCTGCCGCGTTTCGCGGCGGTCGAGCAGCCGGTGGCGGGCGAGCTGCTGCTCATCGGTCGTCGCCATGTACGCAGCAACAATTCCTGGATGCACAACTATCACCGGCTGGTGAAGGGCAAGCCCCGCCATCAGTTGCTGATGAATCCGCAGGATTTGACTTCGCGCGGCCTGGCGGATGGGCAACGGGTGCGGGTCAGCTCGCGGGTGGGGCTGATCGAGGTCGAGGTCGCCGCCAGCGAGGACATGATGCCCGGCGTCGTAAGCCTGCCGCATGGCTGGGGACACGCGCGCCCCGGCGTGCAGGCCCGCATCGCCAGCGCGCAACCGGGCGCCAGTGCCAACGACCTCACCGATGAGCGCGAACTCGATGCGTTGTCCGGCAATGCCGCGTTGAATGGTGTGCCCGTGCGGGTGGAGGCCGCCTGAGCGCGATGCCGGGGTTGAGCGCCGGCGGCGGCTTTCCGTTACAATGCCGCCACCGTGCCGGCCATTGGGTCGGATAGTCAGCCGAGGTGACCCCATGGATATCATCGAAACCATCAAAGAGCAGATCGCCAACAACACCGTCCTGCTGTACATGAAAGGCTCGCCGAACGCCCCTCAGTGTGGCTTCTCGGCCCGCGCTACCCAGGTACTGATGGCCTGTGGCGAGAAATTCGCCTACGTGGACATCCTGCAGAACCCGGAAATCCGCGCGAACCTGCCGAAGTACGCGAACTGGCCGACCTTCCCGCAACTGTGGGTCGGTGGCGAGCTGGTTGGCGGCAGCGACATCCTTGCCGAGATGTTCGAGAAGGGTGAGCTACAGCAACTGATAAAGGCTGCCACCGGCAAAGCCGACGCCTGATCCGCGCCCCCTAAGCAGAAACCCCGCCTCGGCGGGGTTTTCTGTTTCTGCGGGCATGAAAAAGGCGGGCCTGGGCCCGCCTTCGTTCAGTCGCCGCGAATTTACTCGTCCATCTGCGACTGCAGGTAGTTCTCGAGGCCGACCTTGTCGATCAGGCCCAGCTGGGTTTCCAGCCAGTCGATGTGTTCCTCTTCGGACTCGAGGATGTCCTCGAGCATGTCGCGGGTCGCGTAGTCGCCGACGCTCTCGCAGTAGGCGATGGCCGATTTCAGATCCGCATGCGCCTTGTGCTCCAGGTTGAGGTCGCACTGAAGCATTTCCTTGGTGTTCTCGCCGATCAGCAGCTTGCCGAGTTCCTGGAGGTTGGGCAGGCCTTCGAGGAAGAGGATGCGCTTGATCAGCTTGTCCGCATGCTTCATCTCGTCGATGGACTCGTGGTACTCGTGCTTGCCGAGTTTTTCCAGGCCCCAGTCCTCGTACATGCGTGCATGCAGGAAGTACTGGTTGATGGCGATGAGCTCGTTGCCGAGGATTTTGTTCAGGTGCTGGATGACTTGCTTGTCGCCTTTCATGGCCGGATCCTGTCGCAAGGTGAGGGCAGGCTCGAAGTTTGTCGCGGTGAAAAGTTTAAGTCAAACCTAAGTTATTGAATTGCAAGAAGATTAAAATCCGAATGAGAATGTTTGAGTTCCGCATCGCGACGCTAAACCGTTGAATTCAGGCATAAAAAAACCGGACAGAGTGTCCGGTTGTTTGAGTTCTGGGTCTTCAGGCGGCAACAAAATTACCCGAGAAATTCGCCGCGGCCTGGCTTTGAGCCTCGCCGATGGTGTCGCGTACCACCTGTTTGGCGAGGCAGGCACACTTGCCGCATTGCTTGCCTACGCCCAAGGTCTCACGCACATCCCGGTAGCTGCAGCAGCCTTCGTAGATCGCATCGCGGATTTGTCCGTCGGTGACACCTTGGCAGAGGCAGACATACATAGATAAGGGCTCATCAGGTTGAGTCGATGGAGCGATACTAATCTAAATGAGAATGATAGTCAAAAGATCGGGACTCGCATTCACGTTGGAATATAGTCGATACAAATCAATTGGTTACGTAGATCATGAGGCTCGAGGACAAGGCCTTGCGCCACGAGAATGTAGGGCTGGCGATGAGCGGTTGCCTGATTTCAGTGCCAGCGTGCTGGCCGGGAGGCAGCCGCGGGTAACGCGGGGGCGTAGTGGTAGATCGCACGATTCGCGGGCGTAAAAAAGCCCGGTCGTGCCGGGCTATTTCTGGGGCGATAACGATCAGTCGTCGAAGTCTTCCCAGCCACCCATCTGTTTCCAACGGTTGACGATGCCGCAGAACAGCTCGGCGGTCTTCTCGGTGTCGTAGCGGGCGGAGTGCGCTTCGCGGCCGTCGAAATCGATCCCGGCGGACTGGCAGGAGCGCGCCAGCACCGTCTGGCCGTAGGCGAGGCCGGAGAGCGTCGCGGTATCGAAGCTGGAGAACGGATGGAACGGGTTGCGCTTGATACCGGTGCGCGCCACCGCGGCATTCAGGAAGCCGAGGTCGAAGGCGCTGTTGTGCCCGACCAGGATCGCCCGTTTGCAGCCATTGGCTTTCACGGCCTTGCGCACGCCACGGAAGATGTCGGTGAGCGCGGTTTCCTCGCTGACGGCCATGCGCAGTGGGTGGTCGAGCTTGATGCCGGTGAATTCCAGCGCGGCCGCTTCGATGTTCGCGCCCTCGAACGGTTCGACGCGAAAGAAATGGGTGTGCTCGGGGAACAGGAAGCCGTCCTGATCCATGCCGATGGTCACCGCGGCGATTTCCAGCAGCGCGTCGGTGGCGGCGTTGAAGCCCCCGCATTCCACGTCCACGACCACCGGCAGGTAGCCGCGAAAGCGCAGCGCCATCGGATGGCGCGGGCCGCTCGGCAGGCTGCCGTCGAGTTCGTCGTCGTACTGATCTTCACTCACGCATTGGTCTCCAGCAGGCGCCAGCGCAGGGTTTCCCCAGCGCGCAGGGGTACTACGGCATGTTCGCCGAAGGGCAGGGTAGCGGGGGCTTTCCAGTCTTCGCGAACCAGGGTGATGCGATCCTGGTTGCGTGGAAGGCCGTAGAAGTCGGCGCCGAAGTGGCTGGCGAAGGCCTCCAGGCGCGACAGCGCGTTACGCTGGTCGAACGCTTCGGCGTACAGCTCGATGGCGGCGTAGGCGGTGTAGCAGCCCGCGCAGCCGCAGGCGTTTTCCTTGGCATGCTGCGCGTGGGGCGCCGAGTCGGTGCCGAGAAAGAACTTCGGATTGCCGCTGGTGGCCGCGCCGAGCAGCGCTTCCTGGTGCGTGTTGCGCTTGAGGATCGGCAGGCAATAGAAGTGCGGGCGGATGCCGCCGACCAGCATGTGGTTGCGGTTGTACAGCAGGTGGTGGGCGGTGATGGTCGCGCCGACGTTGGCTGGCGCGGACTCGACGAACTGCACGGCTTCCTGGGTGGTGATGTGTTCGAAAACCACCTTCAGCGTGGGGAAGCGTTCGACCACGCGACGCAGGTGCTCGTCGATGAAGACCTTCTCCCGATCGAACACGTCGATCTCGCCCCGCGTCACCTCGCCGTGCACCAGCAGCGGCATGCCGCATTCGGCCAGGGCCTCGAGCGCCGGGAAGATCTTGTCGATGCTGGTCACGCCGGAGTCCGAATTGGTCGTCGCGCCGGCCGGGTAGAGCTTGGCGGCGTACACGAATCCCGATGCCTTGGCCGCGTGGATGTCCTCGGGCTGGGTACGGTCCGTGAGGTAGAGCACCATCAGCGGCTCGAAGCGACTGCCTTGCGGCCGCGCGGCGAGGATGCGTGCGCGATAACCGGCGGCTTCTTCGGCATTGCGTACCGGCGGCACCAGGTTGGGCATGACGATCACGCGAGCGAAGCTGCGGGCCGCATCGCCGACGGTAAACGGCAGCGCCGCGCCGTCGCGCAGGTGAATGTGCCAGTCGTCGGGGCGCAGCAGGGTAAGGCGGTCGGACATGAAGGTTTCCAAACGGTGAAAGCTGTCGGGAATGCTACCGGAAAAGCGCTGTGGCGGCACGCCGCAGTTCCGTGCGCCGCCGCCTGGGACGCCGATTCGCGACGTTAGCGAGGCCATGCTGGCCATTCGCCGAAGCGCGTCGCGGGCTTCAAGTTTTCCGCCAAGGCACCGATACCCATCGGGAATGTCGTTTTTCATCGTGGAGCCTCCCGTGCGCCAGCGTTATTTCGTCCTGCTCTGTGCGTTCGCCTGCGCGCCCGCCGCCGCCGTTTCTTTCCAGACCCGTCTGGAAATGGCCGAGTGGCAGGTGCAGGGCGATCAGTTCGAATGCCGCCTGTCGCAACCGATCACCGACTTCGGCAGCGGCGAATTCGTGCGCAAGGCCGGCGAGCAGGCGGTGTTCCGTCTGAATGCCCGCGAGCACTGGCTGGACAGGGGTTCCGCGACGCTGCTGGCTGCGGCGGCGCCCTGGCAGCCGGGACGCGGCGACATCAATCTCGGTGCGGTGACGGTGGGCAATGGCGACGTGCCGTTCAGCAGCACCCAGCAGCAGGCCGGCCGCCTGCTCACCGGACTGCTGGAAGGGCGTAGCCCGCTGGTTCGCCATCGCACGCTGCAGGGCGGCGACAGCCTGGAAATCCGCCTGCTGCCGACCAACTTCAGCAAGGCCTACAACGACTACCTCGGCTGCACCGCCAAGCTTCTACCGGTCAACTACGACCAGGTGAAGCAGGCGACGCTGGGCTTTCCCGGCGGCGGTGCCGAACTGGATGACACCACCCGCGCCAAGCTCGACATCATCCTGCAACTGGTCAAGGCCGACCCCAGCATCAACCGCTTCAGCCTGGACGGTTATTCCGACAACAGCGGCAACCGCCTGAGCAACCGCGACCTCTCGCGGCGCCGCGCCCTGGCGGTGGAGGAGTACCTCAAGGCCAACGGCATCGGCGAAGAGCAGATCACCGTGCGCTTCTACGGCGAACAGTATCCGCTGGTGCCCAATACCAGCGCGGCCAACCGCGAGAAGAACCGCCGCGTGACCTTGCACCTGTCGCGCGAAACGGCGCCGAGCAAGCCGACCGAGCCGGCGGCGCCTGCGCCAACGCCACCTGCCGCCGCCGGCACGTCCTGAGTCCTGCGGCGGGGCGCTCCTCTGTCGCCGAGCTGTCTTTGCCTGTCGCGCCCCTGTAAATCGGACCGCGCGGTCGGTAGAATCCACGGTTTTCGTACAACCCCGTGGAGCGATGGCATGGCGGACGTGAAGAAGGTAGTCCTGGCTTATTCCGGTGGCCTGGACACCTCGGTGATTCTGAAGTGGCTGCAAGACACCTATAACTGTGAAGTGGTGACCTTCACCGCCGACCTCGGTCAGGGCGAAGAGGTCGAGCCGGCCCGCGCCAAGGCCCAGGCCATGGGCGTCAAGGAAATCTACATCGACGACCTGCGCGAAGAGTTCGTCCGCGATTTCGTCTATCCGATGTTCCGCGCCAACACCGTCTACGAAGGCGAGTACCTGCTGGGTACCTCCATCGCCCGTCCGCTGATCGCCAAGCGCCTGATCGAGATCGCCAACGAGACTGGCGCCGATGCCATTTCCCACGGCGCCACCGGCAAGGGCAACGACCAGGTGCGTTTCGAGCTGGGCGCCTACGCGCTGAAGCCGGGCGTGAAAGTGATCGCTCCGTGGCGCGAGTGGGACCTGCTGTCCCGCGAGAAGCTGATGGACTACGCCGAGAAGCACGCCATCCCGATCGAGCGCCACGGCAAGAAGAAGTCGCCGTACTCGATGGATGCCAACCTGCTGCACATCTCCTATGAAGGCGGCGTGCTGGAAGACACCTGGACCGAGCACGAAGAAGACATGTGGCGTTGGACCAAGTCGCCGGAAGCGGCGCCGGATACCCCGACCTACATCGAACTGACCTACAAGGCCGGTGACATCGTGGCCATCGACGGCAAGGAAATGAGCCCGGCCAGCGTACTGGCCGAGCTGAACCGCATCGGCGGCGAGAACGGCATTGGTCGCCTCGACATCGTCGAGAACCGCTACGTGGGCATGAAGTCCCGCGGCTGCTACGAAACTCCCGGCGGCACCATCATGCTCAAGGCCCACCGCGCCATCGAGTCGATCACCCTGGACCGCGAAGTCGCTCACCTCAAGGATGAGCTGATGCCCAAGTACGCCAGCCTGATCTACACCGGCTACTGGTGGAGCCCGGAGCGTCTGATGCTGCAGAAGATGATCGATGCGTCCCAGGCCAGCGTGAACGGCGTGGTTCGCCTGAAGCTGTACAAGGGCAACGTCATCGTCACCGGCCGCAAGTCCGACGACTCGCTGTTCGATGCCAACATCGCGACCTTCGAGGAAGACGGCGGCGCCTACAACCAGGCGGACGCGGCGGGCTTCATCAAGCTCAACGCGTTGCGCATGCGCATCGCCGCCGGCAAGGGCCGCACGCTGTTCTAAGCGTCCGACGGTCCGGCGGCCCTGCTAGGTCCGCCAGCCGCGCCAAGCGCATAAGAAAACCCCGGCCTCGCGCCGGGGTTTTTGCGTTCAGGCGTTGCCAATCGGATCAGGTCGACTTTTCGATCAGCTCGATCTTGTAGCCGTCCGGGTCGGCGACGAAGGCGATCACCGTGGTGCCGTGCTTCATCGGGCCGGCCTCGCGGGTGACGCTGCCGCCGTTGTGGCGGATGTCGTCGCAGGCCTTCGCGGCGTCGTCGACTTCGATGGCGATGTGGCCGTAGCCGGTGCCGATCTCGTAGCTGTCCACGCCCCAGTTATGGGTCAGTTCGATGGCGCTGTGTTCCGCCTCGTTGCCGTAGCCGACGAAGGCGAGGGTGAACTTGCCTTCCGGATAGTCATTGCGGCGCAGCAGCGTCATTCCCAGAACCCGGGTGTAGAAGTCGATGGAGCGATCCATGTCGCCCACTCGAAGCATGGTGTGTAGAAGTCGCATGGTGTGTGTCCTCATCAGGCTGGCCAACGATTATACGGCCCTTCCGCGGCGCCTGCCCGGCGCGTGACCACACCGGGCCGTCACTGCGGTTTGGTTCGTTCCAGGGCGTCCAGCGCCTGGGACAGCGCGCGCTGGTCGAAGGGTTTGGAGAGGCGCGGCAGTCCGCTGCAGGCGTCCTCGACGATGCCCGTGACGATCAGCGCCGGTAGCGATCCGTGCAGTGCCCGGGCGCGATCGATCAGTTCGGTTCCACTCATGCCCGGCATCGCCTGGACGGTGACGAGGATGTCGATGCCGCCAGCGGCGAGCCTTTCCAGCGCCTCTTCGCCGGAGTTGGCGGTGTCGACGCCATAGCCGAGGTCGTCGAGCATGGCGGCGGTGCTGGTGAGCACCAGCGGGTCGTCGTCCACCACCAGCACCGTTTTCGCCTGGACGGCCATCCCTGATGTCGCCTCGCTTTGCCGAGGGGCTTCGGCAGGCGCCTGCGCCGCGAGCGGTAGCCACAGCTCGGCGGTTGTTCCGCCCGGAACCCGGCTACTCAGAAGCAGCCTTCCGCCCATCTGCTCGGCGAGCCCATGCACCATCGACAGGCCCAGCCCGGTGCCTTTCCCGGCGCCCTTGGTGGTGAAGAAGGGCTCGGTGGCGCGGGCCAGGGTTTCGGCGTCCATGCCTTCGCCGGTGTCGGTCAGCGACAGGCAGACGTAATCGCCGGGCTGCAGCCGGGATTGATCGCCGGCGTGGCGCCGCTGGCGCGCCTCGATGGTGAGTACGCCGCCGTCGGGCATGGCGTCGCGGGCGTTCACCGCCAGGTTGAGGATCGCCAGTTCCAGCTGGTTCACGTCCGCCTTCACCTGGGGAAGGTCGAGTGGAAAGCGGGTTTCGATGTGGATCGCCGACCCCAGCGAGCTGTGCAGCAGGTCGGACATGCCGTGCATCATGCCGGCGAGGTCGATCAGCTCCAGGCTCAGCTCCTGGCGCCGTGCGAACGCCAGCATGCGCCGGGTGAGGGAGGCGCCGCGCTGGGCTCCCTGGATGGCGTTGTTCAGCAGCGGCGTGATGCGCGCGTCGTCGGGCAGGCGCTTGCGGGCGATTTCCAGGCTGCCGAGGATCACCATCAGCAGGTTGTTGAAATCGTGCGCCACGCCGCCGGTGAGCTGGCCGAGGGCCTCCATCTTCTGCGACTCGAAGAGCGCCCGCTCGGTCAGCTTCAGGGCGCGCTGCGCCTCCATCGATTCGGTGATGTCGCGGGTGATCTTGGCGAAGCCGATGAGCGTTCCGGCGTCATCGTGGATCGGGTCGATGACCACGCTGGCCCAGAACCGCGTGCCGTCCTTGCGCACCCGCCAGCCCTGGCTCTCGAAGTGGCCCTGGTTCATCGCGGTGCGCAAGCCCCTGTCGGGAAGACCGCTGGCGCGGTCCTGTTCCTCGTAGAACAGTGAGAAATGCTGGCCGATGACTTCCTCGGGGCGATAACCCTTGATGCGCTGCGCACCGGCGTTCCAGTTGGTGATGCGGCCCGTGGTGTCGAGCATGTAAATGGCGTAGTCGGTCACACCCTGTACGAGCAGGCGGAACTGCTGTTCGGAGCGCCGCAGCGACTCCTCCGCGGCGCGGCGTTCGGTGAGGTCGCGGGTGACCTTGGCGAAGCCGAGCAACTGGCCATCGCCCGAGCGGATAGGGTCGATCACCACATGACACCAGAACCGCGTGCCGTCCTTGCGCACGCGCAGGCCTTCGCTTTCGAAGCGGCCTTCGGTTTCGGCGATCTTCAGCGCCCGGCGCGGCAGTCCGGTGGCGCGGTCTTGCTCGGTGTAGAAACGGGAAAAATGCTCGCCGAGGATTTCCGCTTCCTCATAGCCCTTGAAGCGCCGTGCTCCGGCATTCCAACTGCTCACGTGGCCGTTCACATCGAGCATGTAGATCGCGTAGTCGGTGATCGACTCGATGAGCAATCGGTAGCGATCGGGTTCGGGGAGCATCTCGACACTGGCGGGAGGAAGCATGGTCATCACTATTCGACTGGACGGGTGGCGCGCCCGCTGCACAGGGCGGGCGCTGGCCGAGCCGCGGAAAATCGGCCGGGCATGATGCCCGTTTTCTCCATTCTATGTTGACCCGTCTGGTAGGAGATTGGTGTCGCGCTGAGGCGGCGCTTCGTTCCGACGAGCCGCTGCGGTCCGGGCGCCATCGCCGGGGAAACAGGAGCGGCATCCCGGCCAGCTCAAGTGACTGTTATCATTGGCGAAAGAACGGGCCCGCAGACCTCTCGGACGTTCGCTCTGGTTCCCTCTCAGGTCGATCCTCTTCGTGAATCTCTCCGGCAAAGGCGTCGCGTTTTCCCTGTCCGCCTCCGTGCTGTTCGCCCTGATGCCCGGCTATGTCCAGCAGTTGTCGCCGCTGGATGGCATTCAGGTGTTCGCCCAGCGGGTGCTCTGGTCGTTGCCCGCGGTGTTCGCCCTGGTGCTGCTGACGGGGCAGTGGGCGACATTCCGCCAGGTCCTGACCCGCCTGCGCAACGAGCCGCTGCTGGTGCTCGCCTGCCCGCTGGCTGCGGCACTGCTGGGCGTGCAGTGGGGGCTGTTCGTCTGGGCGCCGCTGGCCGGGCAGATGATGGAGGTGTCGCTCGGCTACTTCCTCCTGCCGCTGGCGATGGTGCTGGTGGGCAGGCTGTTCTACGGCGAGCGCCTGAGCCCGTTGCAGCGCCTTGGCGTCTGTTGCGCGGGCCTCGGGGTATTGCATGAGCTGTGGGTCACCGGGGCGTTTTCCTGGGTGACGCTGGTGACGGCGCTGGGCTACCCGCCGTACTTCATGCTGCGTCGCTGGATGCGACTGGATGCCTTGTCCGGATTTCTGCTGGAAATGCTGGTGCTGGCTCCGCTGGCGATCTGGCTGATCGTCGCCCACGGCCCGCAGGACCTCTTCACCCAGGCGCCGGCGCTGATCTGGCTGCTGCCGGGGTTCGCGCTGCTCGGCACCCTGGCCTTCGCCGCGATGATGGCAGCCAGCCGGCTGCTGCCGCTCGGGCTGTTCGGCATCCTGAGCTACAGCGAGCCGGTGCTGCTGTTCGCGGTATCGGTGGCGCTGCTCGGCGAACCCTTCGACCAGGCGAAGCTGTGGACCTACCTGCCGATCTGGCTGGCCGTGCTGCTGAGCGCCGCCGACAGCGCGCGGGTGTTGCGCAGGCAGGCCCGGCTCAACCGCGCGTAGGCGGGCCGCTCGCCGAAGAAAAGCGGCCTTTTGCCGCGACAACCGTTAGGCTATGCGCCTGAGTTTCCGTTTTTTTCGAGGTTACGCCCCGTGTTCTCCCAATTCGCCCTGCATGAACGCCTGCTCAAAGCCGTCGCCGAGCTGAAATTCGTCGAGCCGACGCCGGTCCAGGTGGCGGCCATTCCGCCGGCCCTGGAAGGACGCGACCTGCGGGTGACGGCGCAGACCGGCAGCGGCAAGACCGCGGCGTTCGTGCTGCCGATGCTCAACAGTCTGATCGGCGACGCGCAGCCACGGGTGCGCATCCGTGCGCTGATCCTGCTGCCGACCCGCGAGCTGGCGCAGCAGACGCTGAAGGAAGTGGAGCGTTTCTCGCAGTTCACCTTCATCAAGTCCGGGCTGGTCACCGGCGGTGAGGACTTCAAGTACCAGGCGGCGATGCTGCGCAAGGTGCCGGACGTGCTGATCGGCACGCCGGGGCGGCTGATCGAGCAGCTCAACGCCGGCAACCTCGATCTGAAGGAGGTCGAGCTGCTGGTCCTCGACGAAGCCGACCGCATGCTCGACATGGGCTTCTCCGACGACGTTCAGCGCCTGGCCAACGAATGCGCGAACCGCGCGCAGACCCTGCTGTTCTCCGCCACCAGCGGCGGCAACGGCCTGCGCGAGATGGTCGCCGCGGTGTTGCGCGATCCGCAGCACCTGCGCCTGAACAGCGTCAGCGAGCTCAATGAAGGCACTCGCCAGCAGATCATCACGGCCGACGATCCGGCTCACAAGGAACGCCTGGTGCACTGGTTGCTGGCCAACGAGACGTACCAGAAGGCGATCATCTTCACCAACACCCGCGCCCAGGCCGACCGCCTGTACGGGCGCCTGGTGGCCAGCGACCACAAGGTCTTCGTGCTGCACGGCGAGAAGGACCAGAAGGACCGCAAGCTGGCCATCGACCGCCTGAAGCAGGGCGGCGTGAAGATCCTCGTCGCCACCGATGTCGCCGCCCGCGGGCTCGACGTGGAGGGCCTGGACCTGGTGATCAACTTCGACATGCCGCGTTCGGGCGACGAGTACGTGCACCGCATCGGCCGCACCGGTCGCGCCGGCAACGACGGCCTGGCGATTTCGCTGATCTGCCACAACGACTGGAACCTGATGTCCAGCGTCGAGCGCTACCTCAGGCAGCGCTTCGAACGCCGTGTGATCAAGGAGCTCAAGGGCGTCTACCAGGGACCTAAGAAGGTCAAGGCGTCCGGCAAGGCGGTCGGCGTGAAGAAGAAAAAGACCGACGACAAGAAGGGCGCGGTCAAGGCTCCGGCGAAACGCAAGCCGGTGGCCAAGCGCCCGGCGGCGTCGACGCTGGTCAGCCAGGACGGCCTGGCGCCGCTGAAGAAGCGCAAGCCGGCGGAAGAATAAGCGGGGCTGGAGTTGTGCGATCGCAGCGCCGCAACGGCGCTGCGTGATCGGGAGGGGCCTTGTGCACGCAAGGCGGTGTCGCGGCGTTATTCGGTCTTGCGGTCCGCTTCGTCGAACTCTTTCAGGCGACGGTCATAGGTCGCGCACTCGTCGGGCATGCCGTCGGTGGTGTTCTTGAGTTTCATCGCTTTCAGCTCGTCGTTGATCTCCTTGGCTTTCTGCGGATTGCTCTCGGTAATTGCGCTGACCTTCTGTGCCAGTTGTTCGGCCTTCGCAGTCGCCTGCTCGGGTGTGCACTCGGCGAAGATCGGCGTCGCGGCGAACAGGGCCGCGCTGGCGGTCAGGCAAATCAGGCTTTTCATGGGCAACTCCTTTTCGGTCTGGTCCCAAAAAATGGATCGCCGCCGCTCGGGTAAAGTTCAGCGCACCCGATCCCTGCTCTGCACCGCCAGGTCCAGCGCCTTCTGCATGTCCAGCCGGGCGGAGCGGCCGACGTCCTTGTTGCGCAGCTCGTAGTTGCGC
Source organism: Pseudomonas sp. UBA3153 (assembly GCF_002364635.1). Taxonomy (NCBI): domain Bacteria; kingdom Pseudomonadati; phylum Pseudomonadota; class Gammaproteobacteria; order Pseudomonadales; family Pseudomonadaceae; genus Pseudomonas; species Pseudomonas sp. UBA3153. Next base: position 10,851 of record NZ_DEYR01000031.1, on the reverse strand, counting down.
TCCGAGGGCAGGATCGGCGCGGTCAGGTCGTCCGCGTCCATGGGCTCGAAATCGTAGTTTCCGCCGATGGTCATGGCGCTGCGCCGCAGCAGCATGCGCAGTTGCGCGGGCGTCAGGCTCGGGTTCAGCGAGAGCATCGCGGCGACCACGCCGCTGACCATCGGCGTGGCGTCGGAGGTGCCGCAATGCACCTCGCCGACTTCGTCCGCACGCAGGGTCGAGGCGTGGGTGCAGGCCGCGGCGGTGATGTCCACGCGCATGTCGACGTTCGACGAGGCGCGCTTGACCACGTAGGCCGGATCGTCGACCGCCACGTCGTCGCGTTCGCTGCGCTGGTGGCCGCCGATCACCAGCAACTGGTCGGTGACGAACGAGGAAGGCAGCCGGTATTCGTCGGTGCTGGAGAACGACGAGCCGTTGCCGGCCGAGTTCACCACCACCACGTCGGGATGCTCCTTGCGCAGCCAGAGGAAGAACTCCTCGAGCAGTTCCTCGTAGCCGCCCATGGCGAGGCCGGACCGGATCAGCGAATCCACCTCGTCGCCATCGACGTTCTTCGCGCCTACCCGGTGGATGCCCCAGCTCCAGTTGATCACCCGCGCGCCGTCCTCGACCAGGTTCACCGAGGCGGCGACGTTGGCGGTGATGCCGGCGTCCGAGTTGCGCTCGACGATCACCTCGAAGCCTCGGCTGGCGCCGTCCAGGCCGCTGAGAAAGCCGGTGTTGCCGCCCTGGTTCCAGCTCGCCGCGAGAATCCCGGCGACCGTGCTGCCGTGGCCGTCGGGCTTGTCGGCGTCGCGGGCGTACAGGCAGGTGCGCCGCTGCGGGTCGCAGGGGGCGAGGTAGGAGGAAAAGTCGGCGGCGTCGAAATCGACGTCGCGTTCGATGATGCCGATGCGGATCGGTGTCGCCTGGATCGGCGCCTGTTTCGCCGGAACGCGACGCTGGTAGTAATTCACCGCGTCGAGGAAGCGGTTGGCGGCCCATTCGTCCTTGTCCGGCTTCTGCTCGGTGGCGGCGCCAGCCTCGCTGGCCTCGGGGGCGGATTCCTCCACCACCACCGCGTCGACACTGACCTCGCTGCCCAGGCGCAGGACGAGGGCGTCGCGCTGCACCAGGTCGGCGGCCGGCAGGCGCAGCTGGTAGGTGTTCAGGGGCGCGATGGCGCCCACCACCTTGGCGCCGTATTTCTGCGCCAGGCGTTCGGCTTCCTTACGCCTGTCGAAGCGCTCCTCGATGATCAGGCTGACGAGATCGACGTAGGTGGTCAGGCCGTCCATGTTCTTCGCCACTTCGTTCGGCCTGGCCGCCAGTACATGGCTACCGGCCATGCTCAGCCATACCGGATTGCTACGCCGGTCGCCCTGTTCGATCCACAGCGGCGCGCTGGGTTGGGCGTCCAAGTCCAGGCGCAGGCGATCTCCGTCGCGGCGCAGCGCGGAGGCGGGCAGTGCCTTGCCGCCGAGCAACACCTTCACCTCGCCCGCCGCCAGGCCGCGGGTGCCGGCGCAGAAAACCGGGCGCTCGCTCAGCAGGTCCTCGCAACGTTGCAGCCGCTCGATGCGCAGCGGTTCGTCGGCCTGGGCGAGGGCGGACAGCATGAGCAGCGGAAGCAGGGGGCGCAGCATCGAAAACTCCATGATCGAAGGCGCGCCGGGAACGGAAGGCAGGGCTGCAGGCGGCGCGAACCCTAGCCTCTGACCGGTGCGCTGCGACCATTGTTCCTGGGCGCGCCGCGAACCATCGGCCGTGGGCGCGAGTCGGAATTAGGTAATGAACCCGATGGCACATCCGCCAAGAGAGGTGGCTATGAGTTACAACTGGGACCTGATCGAACGGCTGCTGCTGGAGGTGCAGGACTCCTCCGGGAAGAACTTCGCGCCCCGCGTCTACGCCGAAGAACTGGCCGGCGAGAAGGCCAATCAGGGCGAAGCGGTGGGCAACGTCGACTCGCTGAAGAAGGAAGCGGGCGATCTCGAAGGCGTACTGCTGCAGGGCGGCTTCATCGAACCGCGCCCGGAAGAGCTGGGCGGCAACGGGGTGAATTTCATCCTCACCGAGCGCGGCATGCGACTGCTGGATCTGCTCGACAGCGATGGCCCGGACCCGCAGGGCGCACGCAGCCAGCTCGACGCCAAGGGCGAAGCGGCGCTGGTGCCGGAAGTCTTCGACAGTCTCGCGGCCTGATAACCGCAGCTTCGCAGGGTGCGGTCGCGCACCCTGCGTTCCCACCGCCGTGCCTTAGTCGCGTTGCAGGTAATGCACGCTGAACAGCTCGCGCGGGTCGGTCCACATCGCCACCGCCTTGAATCCCGCGCTGCCCGCCAGGTCGCGGAAGCTGGCCGGGGTGTACTTGTAGGAATTCTCGGTGTGCAGGCTCTCGCCACGTTCGAAGTGGAAGCGCCGACCTTCGATGGTTACGTCCTGCGCCTGCGGGCTGATCAGGTGCATCTCGATGCGCGATTCCGCTTCGTTGAAGAACGCGTGGTGGATGAAGCGATCCGGATCGATGTCGCTGTCCAGCTCCTGGCGGATGCGCTGCAGCAGGTTCAGGTTGAACGCGGCGGTCACGCCCGCTTCGTCGTTGTAGGCCGCCTCCAGCAAGTCCTTGTCCTTCACCAGGTCGACGCCCACCAGCAGGCCGCCTTGCGCGGGCAGCAGCTCGTGCAGGTTGCGCAGGAACGCGAGGGCTTCCTCGGGGCTGAAATTGCCGATGCTCGAGCCGGGAAAGAACGCCAGCGGATGCGCGCCGTCGAAGCCGTCGGGCAGGGTCATCGGCAGTGAGAAGTCGGCGCAGGAGGCATGTACTTCCAGCCAGGGGTAATCCGCCGCCAGGCGGCGCGTACTGGAGAGCAGGAAGTCCTCGGAAATGTCGATGCCCAGGTAGCTGGCCGGGTGCATCGCCTCGAGCAGCAGGCGCACCTTGCGGCTGGCGCCGCTGCCCAGCTCGACCAGGTTGGCGTCCTGGCCGGCGATCTCGGCGATGTCGTTGGCCGCGCGGCTGAGAATCAGCTCTTCGGTGCGGGTCGGGTAGTACTCCGGCTGCTTGCAGATCTGCTCGAAGAGCTCCGAGCCGCGGCGGTCATAGAAGAATTTCGGCGAAATCTGCTTGGTCTTCGCAGCAAAGCCGGCCAGGGCCTCGTCGCGCAGGGAGGCACCGGCCTCGCACTGTCGTTGATCGTGAAAGCGAACGGCGAGAGCCATGCTCAAATCTCCTTGGCCAGGCGGAAGCCGGCGAATTGCCAGCGCATGTGGGGGTAGAAAAAATTTCGGTAAGTAGCGCGCACATGCTCCGGCGGGGTCGCGCAGCAGCCGCCGCGCAGGACCATCTGGCCGGACATGAACTTGCCGTTGTATTCGCCGAGGCTGCCCTCCAGCGGGCGGAAGCCGGGATACGGGCGGAAGGCGCTGGCGGTCCATTCCCAGACGTCGCCGAACAACTGGCGCGGGCCGTCTCCGGAGAGGTCGGCCACCGGTTGCAGGTGGTCGCTGTCGAGGAAGTTGCCGCGCACCGGCTGCTCGGCGGCGGCGATCTCCCACTCCGCTTCGCTGGGCAGGCGCGCCCCGGCCCAGCGCGCATAGGCGTCGGCCTCGAAGAAGCTGATGTGGCAGACCGGCGCATGCAGGTCCAGCGGCCGCAGCCCGCCGAGGGTCATCTCGTGCCAGGTGTCGTCGTGGCGCAGCCAGTACAGCGGCGCGTTCCAGCCGGCCTGCTTGACCTGTGCCCAGCCGTCGGAGAGCCACAAGTCCGAGCGCGAATAGCCGCCGTCGAGCATGAAGGCCAGGTAATCGGCGTTGCTCACCGGGCGGCTGGCGAGGCTGAAGTCCTCGAGGAATTGTCGATGGCGCGGCAGCTCGCAGTCGAAGGCGAAGGATTCGCCGCCGGGATGGCCGATCTGCCGCAGGCCGCCGGGATAGTCGTGCCAGCGCTGCACCGAGCCTGCCGTGGCGCCGGGCGCCGGGCGCAGGTCGCTGCGGTAGACCGGGTGCAGCGGGTTCTGCGCGAGGATGTGCTTGATGTCCATCAGCAGCAACTCCTGGTGCTGCTGCTCGTGCTGCAGGCCCAGCTCCACGCGTCGGGCGATCTCCGCGGCGAACTCCGCCGGCGGGTTGCTCAGCAGCTCGCCCATGCAGTGATCTACGTGGTGGCGGAAGCGATAGACGTCGGCGACGCCCGGTCGCGAGATCAGCCCGCGGCTGGCGCGCGGGAACGGCGTGCCGTGGGTTTCGTAATAGGAGTTGAACAGGTGGTCGTAGGCGGCGTCCGGCGAGCGGTAGCCCTTCAGGTAGGGCTTGAGGAGGAATGCCTCGAAGAACCAGCTGATGTGCGCCAGGTGCCATTTGGGCGGGCTGACGTCGGGCATGCTCTGGATGACGTGGTCTTCGACCTGCAAGGGCGCGCAGATCGATTCGCTGAGGGTGCGGACCTGCCGGAAGCGGGCGAGCAGGTCATCGAAACGGATGGGTAGGGCGGCAATCGGTCGAGCCAGGTTGCTCATGCTGGTCCCTCCAGGGAGCGTTCGGCCGACGCTCGAATCGCGTGGGGCCTCTTGAACCGACCGGTTGGCATAACGAAAGTTTCAGCGGTTATTAGGCCGATACGCACGCCGGGCGTGCTTTCCGATGGCCGTCGAACTCCCGGGGCGCCGGGCGGCTCTGAGCTTCATCAGCCGGGCGGTTATCGCGTCGGTCCGCCAGCGAGAGTTCGCGATGACGTCAGCGCAGCCCCGCCCCGAAAGCATCGACGCCGAGCGCGTCTACGAGACCGATCTGCCGGCGCGGCTGGACCGCCTGCCCTGGGGGCGCTTCCACACCTTGCTGGTGATCGCTCTGGGTATCACCTGGCTGCTCGACGGCCTGGAGGTGACGCTCGCCGGCTCCGTCGCCGGCGCGCTGAAGGACAGCCCGGCGCTGCGCCTGAGCAATGCCGACATCGGCCTCGCCGGCGGCGCCTACATCGCCGGCGCAGTGATCGGTGCGCTGTTCTTCGGCTGGCTCGCCGACCGCCTGGGTCGCCGCAAGCTGTTCTTCATCACCCTGATCGTCTACGTCGGCGCGACCGCGGCGACGGCATTTTCCTGGAGCCTCTGGAGCTTCCTGGCGTTTCGCTTCCTCACCGGCGCCGGCATCGGCGGCGAATACTCGGCGATCAACTCGACGATCCAGGAGTTCACCCCGGCGCGCTTTCGCGGCTGGGTCGACCTGGCGATTAACGGCACCTTCTGGATCGGCGCCGCGCTGGGCGCGATGGCCTCGGTGCTGCTGCTCGATGCTAGCGTGGCCGGCGGCGACCTCGGCTGGCGGCTGTGCTTCGGCCTCGGTGCCGCGTGGGGCTTGCTGATCCTGCTGATGCGCCTGTGGCTGCCGGAAAGCCCGCGCTGGCTACTGATCCACAACCAGCCGGACGAAGCCACGCGGATCGTCGAGAGCATCGAGCAGCGCTTTCGCCAGCACGGCCATCGGCTGGCCCCGGTGCCGCCGGAACAGCGCCTGCGCCTGCGCGGCCGCGATCACACGCCGCTGGGCGAAGTGGTGCATACGCTGTTTTCCCGCCATCGCCGACGCGCGCTGGTGGGCATGACGCTGCTGACCTCGCAGGCGTTCTTCTACAACGCGATCTTCTTCACCTACGCGCTGGTGCTCAGCGATTTCTACGGCGTGCCCAGCGAGCGGGTGGGCTGGTACATCCTGCCGTTCGCCCTGGGCAACTTCTGCGGGCCGCTGCTGCTCGGCCGGCTGTTCGACGTAATCGGCCGGCGCATCATGATCAGTTCCACCTACATCCTTTCCGGCGTCCTGCTGCTGACCAGCGGCTGGCTGTTTCGCCAGGGCCTGCTGGACGCCACGCAGCAGACCATCGCCTGGATGGTGATCTTCTTCTTCGCCTCGGCGGCGGCCAGCTCGGCGTATCTCACGGTGGCGGAAACCTTTCCGCTGGAAATACGCGCCCTGGCCATCGCCGTGTTCTACGCCTTCGGCACCGGCCTGGGCGGCATCGTGGGCCCGCTGCTGTTCGGCCAACTGATCGAAAGCGCCAGCCGCGAGAACGTTTTCATCGGCTACGCCATCGGCGCGCTGCTGATGCTGGCGGGCGGCGTGGTCCAGGCAGTGTGGGGCGTGGCGGCGGAGCGCAAATCGCTGGAAAGCGTCGCGCCGCCTTTGTCGCAGGTGTGAGGGGGACTGTGCTTCGGCGGGATGCCGCCTGGTGGGTTACGCGGCGGTAGGGATTGGCGGTGTTGCAGATATGGAGCGGGGCCGCTAACCCACCCTACGGTCGGGTTCGGCGTTTCGGGGGGCGATGTTTCGTAGGGTGGGTAAAGCCGCGACTCGAGTGGTTCGGGCAGGACGACGAGGTCCTCGCGGCGTAACCCACCGGGCGGCGTTTCGCCGGGACTACGCCTGGTGGGTTACGCGGCAATGGCATTCGCGGCGTTGCCGGTTTCGAGCTGGGCCGCTTACCCACCCTACGGTCGGGTTCGGGGTTTCGGGGGGGGCGATGTTTCGTAGGGTGGGTAAAGCCGCGACTCGATGGGTTCGGGCAGGGCGGCGAGGTCCTCGCGGCGTTACCCACCGGTCATTGCATCGGAAAAAAACTGCCCGATGAGCCTCAATAGTTCGGCGGCGTTTCCGGGATGGCGCTGTCGTCGGTGATGAAGGGCATCTCCCAGTCTTCCAGCTCGACGCCTTTCTTCTTCAGGTCCTGGCGCGCCTGCATGAACACGCCGGCCAGGCGGATCGGGTCGGAATACTGGGTGCGCGGCACGTGCGGCACGCCGAGCAGTTCGCTGCCGCCTTCGCTCATCACGGTGAAGCCGAAGCTGTCGTCCTCGGTGTTTACGCTGGTCACGCAGCCGAGCGGCAGGAAGGCTTCGGTCGCGAGTTTCATGGCGTTGTCGATTTCCACGGGAGTAGTGGTCATGGCGGCCTCCAGGTTGCGGCGAGAGTAGGGTAGAAACCTGCGCCTACCGAAGGGTTCCGCAGCGCCGACGGAGCGTCGTCAACCGACGAAGCGTCCCGCACAGCGCTTGCGACTGGCCCGGCGCGCCACCATATTCGTCGGATGAACGAGCATTCCCCGATCGAGGCGTTGGCCGGTTTCCATCCCGCGGTGGCGGCCTGGTTCCAGCGCCGGTTTCCCGCGCCCACACCGGCGCAGCACGCGGCCTGGCCGCTGATCCGTGGCGGGCAGTCGACGCTGGTGGCGGCGCCCACCGGTTCGGGCAAGACCCTGACGGCGTTCCTGGCCGCCCTGGATGAACTGGTCCAGGAAGCGCTGGCCAACGGCGGGCACATGCCCGACGAAACCCGCGTGGTCTATGTGTCGCCGCTCAAGGCGCTGTCCAACGACATTCGCATCAACCTGGAAACGCCACTGGCCGGGATTGCCGCCGAGCTGGCCGCCCTCGGTCTGCCGGACGTGGATATCCGCACCGCGGTGCGTACCGGCGACACCCCGCAGGCCGAGCGCACTGCCATGCGCAAGCGCGCGCCGCATATCCTGGTGACGACGCCGGAGTCCTTCTACGTGCTGCTGGGCTCGGAATCCGGGCGGCGGATGCTCGCCAGCACGCGCAGCGTGATCGTCGACGAGATCCATGCCATCGCCGACGGCAAGCGTGGCAGTCACCTGACGCTGTCCCTGGAGCGCCTCGAGGCGCTCTGCCAGCGGCCGCTGGTGCGGGTCGGTCTGTCGGCCACGCAAAAGCCCATCGAGGCCGTGGCGCGTTTCCTCGCCGGTCGCCAGGCAGCCGAGCCCTCGTCCGCGGAGGCGGGCGCGCCGCGACCCTGCGCCATCGTCGATATCGGCCACGACCGGCCCCGCGATCTGGCCATCGAAGTCCCGCCGGTGCCGCTCGAGGCGGTGATGAGCAACGACGTCTGGGAAGGCGTCTACGACCGCCTGGCCGCGCTGGTGGAGCAACACCGCACCACGCTGGTGTTCGTCAACACGCGGCGGATGGCCGAGCGCGCCGCCCGCCACCTGACCCAGCGCCTGGGCAACGCGGCGGTCGCCGCGCACCACGGCAGCCTGGCGAAGGAGGCGCGGCTGGACGCCGAGCAGCGTCTCAAGCGCGGCGAACTGCGCGTGCTGATCGCCACCGCGTCGCTGGAGCTGGGTATCGACATCGGCGAGGTGGAGCTGGTCTGCCAGCTCGGCTCGCCGCGCTCGATTTCCTCCTTCCTGCAGCGCGTCGGGCGTTCCGGCCACCATGTCGGCGGCACGCCCAAGGGCCGGCTGTTTCCCAATTCCCGCGACGACCTGATCGAGTGCGCCGCGCTGCTGGACTGCGTGCGCCGCGGCGAACTGGATACGCTGGTGATCCCGCGGGCGCCCCTCGACGTGCTGGCGCAGCAGGTCGTCGCCGAGGTCGGCAGCCAGGAGTGGCAGGAGGACGCGCTGTTCGCCCTGATCCGCCGTGCCGAACCCTACGCCGGGCTGGACTGGGCGCATTACCAGTCGGTGCTGGCGATGCTCGCCGAGGGCTACACCAGCCGCCACGGCGCGCGCGGCGCCTACCTGCACCGCGACGCGGTGAGCCGGACCCTGCGTGGGCGGCGTGGCGGCAAGCTCACCGCGGTGACGTCCGGCGGGACCATTCCGGACAACGCCGACTATGGCGTGCTGCTGGAACCGGCCGGGCTGAACATCGGCACGGTGAACGAGGATTTTGCGGTAGAAAGCCTCGCCGGGGACATCTTCCAGCTGGGCAACGCCTCCTACCGGATCATCCGCATCGAGCCGGGAAGGGTGCGCGTCGAGGATGCCCAGGGCCAACCGCCGAACATCCCGTTCTGGCTCGGCGAGGCGCCGGGGCGCAGCGATGAGCTGTCCGCCGGCGTGGCGCGCCTGCGTGAGGAAATCGACCGTCGCCTGGCCCTCGCCGAAGCCGCACGCGGCCTGCCCGATGACGATCAGGAGCCCTCGCGCCTGGCGCTGGCCCTCGACTGGCTGATCGACGAACTCGGCCTGCCGGAGCCGGCGGCGCGGCAGATCGTCGAGTACCTGGCCCGCGCGCGCTCGGCGCTGGGCACGCTGCCGAGCCAGCGCACACTGGTGATGGAGCGCTTCTTCGACGAATCGGGCGGCACCCAACTGGTCATCCATTCGCCCTACGGTAGCCGCCTCAACCGCGCCTGGGGCCTGGCGCTGCGCAAGCGCTTCTGTCGCACCTTCAACTTCGAGCTGCAGGCGGCGGCCACCGAAGACGCCATCGTGCTCTCGCTGTCCACCAGCCACAGCTTTCCTCTGGATGAGGTGTGGCGCTACCTGCATTCCAATTCCGCCGAGCACGTCTTGATCCAGGCGCTGCTCGACGCTCCGCTGTTCGGCGTGCGCTGGCGCTGGAACGCCACCACCGCGCTGGCGCTGCCGCGCATGGCCGGGGGGCGCAAGGTTGCGCCGCAGCTGCAGCGGATGAAGAGCGAGGACCTGCTGGCGACGGTGTTCCCCGACCAGGTCGCCTGCCTGGAGAACATCGTCGGCGAGCGCGAGGTGCCGGAGCACCCGCTGGTCGAGCAGACCCTCGACGACTGCCTGCACGAGGCGATGGATGCGGACGCCTGGCTGGCGCTGTTGCGGCGCATGGAGAGCGGCGAGGTGCGCCTGATCGCCCGCGACCTGCCGGCGCCGTCGCCGCTGACGATGGAGACCCTCGGCGCGCGGCCGTATGCCTTCCTCGACGACGCGCCGCTGGAAGAACGCCGTACCCAGGCCGTGCTCAACCGACGCTGGACGGACCCCGAATCCAGCGATGACCTCGGCGCGCTGGATATCGGCGCCATTCAGGCGGTGGCCGAGGAGGCCTGGCCGCAGGCGCGCAACGCCGACGAAATGCACGAAGCGCTGATGGGCCTGGCCTGCATCGGCGACGCCGAAGCGCAGCGCGACGAACGCTGGCCGGCGCTGCTCGCCGAACTCGCCCGCGCCGGCCGCGCCGCGCGGATACCGGTGACGCAGGGCGACGGCCTGTGGTTGCCGGTGGAGCGGCTGGCGCTGTTCCGCATCCTTTATCCCACCGCGTTGCCCGAGCCGCCGTTGCAGGTGCTGCCCGGCTTCGAGGAGGACTGCAGCGAAGAGGACGCGCTGCTCGAGGTGGTGCGCGCGCGCCTGACCGGTTTCGGCCCGTTGCCGCTGGACCGCATCGCCCGCGGCCTGGCGCAGCCGGCCTCCGCCGTGGCGCTGGCGCTGACCCGCCTGGAGGCCGAAGGCTACGTACTGCGGGGGCGCTTCACGCCGGGTGCGCCGGATGAGGAGTGGTGCGAGCGGCACCTGCTGGCGCGCATCCATCGCTACACGGTGAAACGGCTGCGCCGGGAGATCGAGCCGGTCGAACTCAGCGATTTCATGCGCTTCCTGTTCGACTGGCAGCATGTTTCGGCGGACACCCGCACGCGCGGCGCCGAGGCTCTGGGCGGCGTGATCAGCCAGCTGGAAGGCTTCCAGGCCGCCGCCGCTGCCTGGGAAGGCGAGCTGTTGCCGGCGCGGGTGCGCGACTACGGCATCAACTGGCTCGACGACCTCTGTCGTTCCGGACGCGTCGTCTGGACTCGTCTAGCCGGCCGCCTGCGCGCCAGTGGCGGGCCGGTTCGCGGCACGCCCATCGTGCTGCTGCCGCGCCGGCACCTGGCCGAGTGGAACGTGCTGGCGATGGACGCCCCGGAGCCCGAGTTGTCCTCCCGCGCCGTGCTGGTTCGCGATGCGCTGGCGAGGCACGGCGCGCTGTTCTTCGACGAACTGATGGACGAGGTGCGCCTGCTGCGCACCGAGCTGGAAAATGCGCTTGGCGAACTGGTCGCGGTCGGCCTGGTGAATGCCGACAGCTTCGCCGGGCTGCGCGCGTTGCTGATGCC
>NZ_DEYR01000028.1:0-35173 GCF_002364635.1 Pseudomonas sp. UBA3153 | reverse complement strand
GCCGAACGCCAGGCGCGGGCACGGCCGCCCGCCGCCGCTTCCGACCACGCGCCGGTGCAATCGGCCATCGAACGGGTTCGCGCGCAACAGGCGGCGGCAGCGCCGGCGAACGACCATCAGAAGCGCCTGAAGATCGAGGCGAGCATGGCCCGCGTCGCCCTGAGCAAGGCCGAGAAGCAGCTCGCCGCGCGCGGCACGCCGGAATTACAGGCACAGGTCGCCGAATTGCGCGCCGCCGCCGAAGCCGCACAGGCCGCGCTGGTGGCCGCCGAAGCGCCGCCCGGCGCCTCGGCGGTGGGCGTCGGCGACGACCGTGACGCCCTGCTGAAGAAGGCCAAGATCGCCGCCGCGATGAGCCGCGCCCAGCTGAGCAAGGCGCAGAAGGCCTTCGGCGCGGCGCCGACCGCCGGGCAACAAGCGCAACTGGCCGAGCTGCGAGCTGCCGCCAGTCAGGCGCAGGCGCATCTGGACGCCTGCCAGGGGACGAACGAGGCGTCCCTCACGCCCGGCGAACAGGCGCTCAAGCAGGCGAAGATCGCCTACCGCAGCGCCCGCGACGCCGTGCGTGAGGCCGAGGACAAGAACGCAGCGGAGCACCTTCGCCAGGCGTTGCTGGCCTCCCTGAGCGCCGCCGAGCAGGCACTCCATGCCGCCGAAGCCGCCTGCGGGAAACCGGCGCCGGAACTGCTGCGCACGGAGAAACGCCCCATCGATCCGGCGTTGCGCGCGTTGAAGACCGAGCTGGCCTACGCCCGTGCCGAGGTCAGCAAACTGCAACGTCGCGTGCCGCTGGACGAGGCGGCGCTGGAGCGGGCCCGGACGCGCCTGGCGGAGGCCGAGCGCCAGGTCGACGCGCATGCCGGTGACTGATCCGCTCGACGCAACGCTGCGGGGGCCGGCGGCCTTCGACGTGGCGCGCAGCATGCGCCTGGTGGTGCTGGCCTGCCTGCCCGGCGCGCTGACGCTGCTCTGGCTCTTCGGCTGGGGCGTGCTGCTGCAACTGTCGATCGCCACAATCAGTGCGCTGGCCTGCGAAGCGCTGGTCCGCCGCCTGCGCCACCAGCCACCGCCGCGCGCCGGGGAGGCGCTGTTCGGCATCGCCCCGCTGGCCGAAGGCGGCGCGCTGGTCACCGCGGTGCTGCTCGGCCTGGCGCTGCCGGCGTCGGCGCCCTGGTGGCTGACGGCAAGCTCCAGCGCCTTCGCCATCCTCTTCGGCAAATCGCTGTGGGGCGGCTTCGGCCACAACCCGCTGAACCCGGCGATGCTCGGCTACGCCTTCGCCCTGATCGCCTTCCCGGCACCGATGAGCCAGTGGCCGCAGCCGGGCGACTGGAGCGGGCTGTCGCTGCTGCAGGTGTTCGGCGCCACGCCGGCGGACGGCTGGAGCGGCGCGACCCTGCTCGACACCCTCAGGCACAACGACCGCCTGACCCAGGCCGAGCTTTTCGCCACGCATCCCGCATTCGGCGGCATCGGCGGACGAGGCGCGGAAATGCCGAACCTGGCGTTCCTGCTCGGCGGGCTGCTGCTCGTGCAGCGTCGGGTGATCGCCTGGCGGGTGCCGGCCGGCATGCTCGGTGCGCTGTTCGTCAGCGCCCTGCTGTGCTGGAACGGCACCGGCTCGGACTCCAACGGCTCGCCGCTGCTGCACCTGTTCAGCGGGGCGAGCATGCTCGGCGCCTTCTTCATCGCCACCGAGCCGGTCTCGGGTGCGCGCAGCCCGCGTGGCCAATGGGCGTTCGGCATCGGCGTCGGCCTGCTCACCTACGCCCTGCGCACCTGGGGCAACTCCCCGGACGGCATGGCCTTCGCCGTACTGGCGATGAACCTGGCGGTGCCGATGCTGGATCGCAGGCGACCTTGACCGTCTGTTTCGCTATAATTTGCCTCAGATGTCGCTGCCAAGGTCACGTCCATGAAAGCCCCGAGCCTGCGAGCCAAGAAGACTTACTGCGCCAAGACCCGGCAATCCAACTATGCCGCCAGTCTTCGCCTGGAAGGCTATGACACCAGCCCGGCCGACGGCGAACGCGCGCTGCCCACGCGTGAAGCGGTTTTGAACACCTATCGGCAGTCGCAGGCCTGACCCTGGACAAATACGGGGTCGGACAAGACCCGTACTGCTATCCAGGCTCACATACGCTGCGCAACCGCTTCGACATTCGTGATGACCAGGTGCTGGCCGGGCTGGAGCAGCAACTCTCCGCCATCGCCGCCAACGAAATCGACTTCGAACTCCCGCCTTACGACCTCGCCTATCTGCAGCGCATCCATCGGCAGCTGTTCGCCGACCTCTACACATGGGCGGGCGAGTTGCGCAGTGTCGACATCTCCAAGACAGGCACCCACTTCTGCAATGTGCTCCGTATCGAGCCCGAGGCAGAGAAACTGTTTCGCACACTGGAAGCAGCCCACTGGTTCGAAGGGCTCGAACGGGGCCGACTGATCACCTCGGTAGCAGAGCTGTTTGGCGACCTGAACGTTGTGCACCCTTTTCGCGAAGGCAACGGGCGGGCTCAGCGCATTCTCTTCGAACACATCATCGTCAACGCCGGCTACCAGATAAGCTGGTGGCACGTGGAGGAGCTCGAATGGCTGCAGGCCAATATCGACGCGGTGGTATGCGATTACCAGGCGCTGATTGACGTATTCGAGCGCTGTATCGGCCAGCGCATCGCGCCATGAGCGCCCGTCGCTGGTTGCCGGCGCTGGCCGTTGCGCTGCTTGGCGTAACGCTCACCAGCGTGCTGCACGGCACGCTGGCGGCCCGCACAGAGGCCGAACGGCGGGCGTCCGAAGAGCGCCAGCTGCTCGATCTATTGCCTGCGCGCAGCCATGACAACGCGCCGCTGCGGCAGCCGCTGAGCCTGCCCGGCCAGGCGATGCCCGCCTACCGCGCGACCCTCGCCGGGCGCGTGACCGCCGTGTTGCTGACGCTCGATACCCAGGGCTACGAAGGCCCCATCCGCCTGCTGGTGGCAATCGACCCGGACGGTCGGCTGATCGGCAGCAAGGTGCTGGCGCAGCGGGAAACCCCCGGCCTCGGCGACGCCATGGCGCGGCCGGAGTGGCTGGCGCAGTTCGCCGGGAAAACGCTGGCGCAGCGCTGGCGTTGGCGGCGCGACGGCGGCGACTTCGACCAGATGAGCGGCGCCACCCTCAGCTCACGCGCGGTACTGCTCGGCGTACAGCAGGCGCTTCAGGTGTTCGCCGCGAACCGCGAGCGTCTGCTGGAGCCGGGGCCATGAGGCGGGTGCTGTTCGCCTCGCTGCCGCTGGTGGGTGCAGCGGATTCGCTGGTGAAAGGCGTCGGCATCGCCGCGCAGGGCCTGCTGGCGGTCGGCGCATTCGTCCTGCTGCTGCCGCTGCTGCGCCGTCACGCGCAGGGCTCCGCCTACTGGCTGGCCGCGCTGCTGATGGCGGCCGGCCTCTGCAGCATCGCGGAACTGCTTGGCGGGGCGTTCTTCCATGACCTGCAGAACGCCCTGCAACCCTGGACCGCGCTGCTCGCGGTGCCCTGCCTGCTGCTCGCCGCGCAGACAGAGGACGCCGCCGGCGACGGTCTGCGCGGGGTCCTCGCCTTCGCCGCCGCGGCGCTGGCGCTCGGCGGGCTGCGCGAGATCCTCGGCTCCGGTACCTTGCTGGCGGACGCCGACTGGCTGTTCGGCCCGCTCGCGGCCGAGTGGGTGCTGCACGTCACGTCCAGGCCGGCGACGCTCTTTGCGGCGGCGCCCGGTGGCCTTATCCTGCTCGGCCTCCTGCTGGCGCTGCGCCGCCGGCTTCGTCCGCCATACCGCGAAAGAACATGAACGCCGCCAAACGCCTGGAAATCTTCCGTCGCCTGCACGAGGACAACCCCAACCCCGTCACCGAGCTGGCCTACAGCTCGCCGTTCGAGCTGCTCATCGCGGTGATCCTTTCCGCGCAGGCCACCGACGTCGGGGTGAACAAGGCCACCGCCAGGCTCTTTCCGGTGGCCAATACGCCGCAAGCGATCTACGCGCTGGGCGTCGCCGGGCTGTCCGAGTACATCAAGACCATCGGCCTGTACAACGCCAAGGCGAAGAACGTCATCGAGACCTGCCGCCTGCTGGTGGAGAAGCACGGCGGCCAGGTGCCGGAGAATCGCGAGGATCTGGAGGCGCTGCCCGGCGTCGGCCGCAAGACCGCCAACGTGGTGCTCAACACCGCGTTCCGCCAGCCGACCATGGCGGTGGACACGCACATCTTCCGTGTCGCCAACCGCACCCACATCGCGCCGGGCAAGAACGTGCTGGAGGTGGAACGCAAGCTGGTCAAGTTCGTGCCCCGGGACTACCTGCTGGACGCCCACCACTGGCTGATCCTGCACGGCCGCTACGTGTGCAAGGCGCGCAAACCGCAGTGCGGCAGTTGCCGGATCGAAGACCTCTGCGAGTACAAGCACAAGACCTCGGACGATTGAGGCGTTTAGGCAAAACCTCGCATGTCGATTGAAAAAATCTTTTTTACCCGCCCAGTCTTTGCCGCTATAAGGTGCGCCAATAGCACCCTCAGCCTGGAGCGACAGGTATGACCGACAAAGCCGAAATCGAACTCGAAGATGATCTCGCGGTGGAAGACGCCGACGGCGACGACGATACCGCGACCCCGGTGGAGGTCGCCAAGACCAACCTGACCAAGCGCCGCATCATCGACAACTACCTGGAAGAACGTCGCCTGCAGCGGCAGCTGTCGGACTACGATTTCGACCTGTAGGCCGCCCCTGGCAAAAGAAACCGCCCGCTGGCCACAGCGCGCGGTTTTTTTTCGTCCGGGAAAAACCCGGCTTTTGCTTCGGGCATAAAAAAACCGGCCAGGGGAATGGCCGGTCAAGATGCCCGGGAGCCAACCAGGGCAAGGAGCGGGGGAGCGACAGCGATCAGGCCACCAGGGCCAGCTTCGCCTTGGCCTGGGTCACGGCTTTTTCCAGCGAGTCGGCGCCCAGGTTGAGACCTTCGGCGTGGATGAACTCGACGTCGTGGATGCCGATGAAACCCAGCACCTGGCGCAGATAGGGCTCCTGGTGATCCAGGCTGCCGCCGGCGTAGATGCCGCCCCGGGCGGTGAGGACGAAGGCGCGCTTGCCGGTCAGCAGGCCTTGCGGGCCGGTTTCGGTGTACTTGAAGGTGACGCCGGCGCGCAGCACGTGGTCCAGCCAGGACTTCAGGGTGCTCGGGATGGCGAAGTTGTACATCGGCGCGGCGAGCACCAGCACGTCGGCGGCGAGCAGTTCCTCGGTGAGCAGGTTGGAGCGCGCCAGGGCGTTCTTCTCCTGGTCGCTGTGCTGGTCGGCCGGTTTCATCCAGCCACCCAGCAGGTTGGCGTCCAGGTGCGGCACCTGCTCGACGGCAAGATCGCGCACGCTGATTTCGTCGGACGGATGCGCCGCTTTCCACTGGGCGATGAACGCCTGGGTGAGCTGACGGGATACCGAGTCTTCCTGGCGGGCGCTGCTTTCGATGACCAGTACACGTGACATGAGTTTTTCTCCATCGGGAATGTGTGTTCGATGGAGCGAGATTAAGTATCTATATCTCGATTAAAAAGCGAAAAAAATCACTTCAAATTATCTACTAAATCGATTTAACTTGAGTTATCACCAACGACGGCGCGGGCCGTCAGATGCCGCAGGTCATCTGGATGCGCAGGCAGATGATGCTGCGGGCGAACTTCGCCGTGAGGTTCACCGTCTTGCCCGGTTCGATGCTGGCCTTGCGGGTGCGGGGAGCCTCGGGGCCATTGCGGAACACCAGCGTGCAGGTGGCCTCGGTGGCGCCCCTGTTGGTCAGGCTGATGGCGCCCATGTTGTAGTCGATGTCCTGGGTGCTGTAGGTGATTTCCGCGCCGTTGAGCTGCTTTTCGACTTCGATCGGATAGGCAGCCAGGCAGGAAAGCGGCATCAGCGCCGCCAGCGCGAAGAGCATTGTTTTCATTGTTGGTCTCCATCGGGGGCCGCCAGCTTAGGATAAGAGGAGCCGAGGATGAAAGCGCCCCGCGTCACCCTGGATCAATGGCGAACCCTGCAGGCAGTGGTCGACCATGGCGGTTTCGCCCAGGCGGCCGAAATTCTGCACCGCTCGCAATCGTCGGTGAGCTACACCGTCGCGCGCATGCAGGAACAACTGGGCGTGCCGCTGTTGCGCATCGACGGCCGCCGCGCGGTGCTCACCGAGGCCGGGGGCGTGCTCCTGCGCCGCTCGCGGCAACTGGTCAAACAGGCCAGCCAGCTCGAAGACCTGGCTCATCACATGGAACAGGGCTGGGAAGCCGAGGTTCGCCTGGTGGTGGATGCCGCCTACCCCACGGCGCGCCTGGTGCGTGCCCTCACCGCTTTCATGCCGCAGAGCCGCGGCTGTCGCGTGCGGCTGCGCGAGGAGGTGCTCTCGGGGGTCGAGGAAGTGCTGCTCGAAGGCGTCGCCGACCTGGCCATCAGCGGGCTGATCATTCCCGGTTTCCTCGGCGCCGAGCTGAGCACGGTGGAATTCGTCGCCGTCGCCAGCCCGGATCACGCGCTACACAAGCTGCATCGGCAGGTGAACTTCCAGGACCTGGAAGCGCAGATGCAGGTGGTCACCCGCGACTCCGGCCGGCAGCAGCCACGCGACGTCGGCTGGCTCGGCGCCGAGCAGCGCTGGACCGTCGGCAGCCTGGCCACCGCCGCCACCTTCGTCAGCAACGGCCTGGGCTTCGCCTGGCTGCCGCGCCACATGATCGAGCGCGAACTGCGTGACGGCCAGCTCAAGGCGCTGCCGCTGGACCAGGGCGGCAGCCGCAGCCCGCTGTTCTACCTCTATTCGAACAAGGACAAACCGCTGGGCCCGGCGACGCAGATCCTCATCGAACTGATCAAGACCTTCGACGCCGCGCCGCTTGACGCTGCCTTCGCCGCGCCGCAATCGACCAACTGACCGCGCGGCGTGGAACGACCCTGGCGGACGCCGGTCCGAAGGTTCGAGCACGTCAGCGGGACCCTCGACGTTGTACGATGCGTGCCAGCGGCCCGGCGCCCACCGGCGCGACCGCCACGCCCTGCCCAACAAGGACCTCGCAAAATGCTGAAAAAACTCGCCCTGGCCGCCTGTGCCCTGCTCTTCGCCCACAGCCTCCTGGCCGCGGAAAATCCCCGAGTGCAGTTGCTCACCAGCGCTGGTGAAATCGTCATCGAGCTGCAGCCGGACGATGCGCCGATCAGCGTGAAGAACTTCCTCGACTACGTCGACAGCGGCTTCTACACCGATACCATCTTCCACCGCGTGATCCCCGGTTTCATGATCCAGGGCGGCGGCTTCGACGCGAAGATGAACGAGAAGCCCACCCGCGACCCGATCAAGAACGAGGCCGACAACGGCCTGCGCAATGTCCGTGGCACCCTGGCCATGGCGCGTACCCAGGCGGTCGATTCCGCCACCAGCCAGTTCTTCATCAACCAGAAGGACAATGCGATGCTCGACCATGGCGTGCGCGATTTCGGCTATGCGGTGTTCGGCCGCGTGGTGCGCGGCATGGAAGTCGTCGACGCGATCGTCCAGGCACCGACCACCAGCCGCGGCATGTTCGACGACGTGCCCGTCAAGCCGATCGTCATCCTCTCCGCCAAGCGCCTGTGACGCGGCCACGGCCTACCCGCGCCCGCGGGTAAGGCTGCGGTCGACGCGTCCGGTCGTGCTTCTGGGTCGTGGTGCGCGCGCCACGGCCCGCCAGATAAGGACGCCCCATGCTGTTCCGCCGCTTTGAGAACCTGATCGACGCCTTCCAGGACGCTCCGAAAAACCCACCGCCCGACGGCATCCTGTGCTTCTACTTCTATTACATCCGCCAGGTCTGGCCGGTCTTCGCCGTGCTGATCGTGGTCGGCCTGGTCGTCGCCCTGATCGACGTCGCGCTGTTCAGCTTCCTCGGCCGCCTGGTGGATCTGGCGCAGGCGACGCCCAGCTCCGAGTTCTTCCGCCAGCACGGTCCCGAGCTGCTGTGGATGGCCGTGGTGGCGGTGATCCTGCGGCCGCTGTTCAACGCCCTGCACGACCTGCTGGTGCACCAGACGCTGGCGCCGAGCATGACCAACATGATCCGCTGGCAGAACCACCGCCACGTGCTGCGCCAGAGCCTGAACTTCTTCCAGAGCGATTTCTCCGGGCGCATCGCCCAGCGCATCATGCAGACCGGCCCGGCCCTGCGCGATTCGGCGGTACAGGTGGTGGACGCGCTCTGGCATGTGGTGATCTACGCCGGCAGCGCGCTGTTCCTGTTCGCCGAGGCGGACTGGCGGCTGGTCATCCCGCTGGCCCTGTGGATCGTCTGCTACATCGCGGCGCTGCGTTACTTCGTACCGCGCATCAAGCGCAGCGCCACCGCGGCCTCGGCGGCACGCTCGAAACTGATGGGCCGGGTGGTCGATGGTACACCAACATCGCCACCCTCAAGCTGTTCGCCCATACCCAGGACGAGGAGCGCTACGCGCGCACCGCGATGGGCGAGGTGATCGAGCGTTTCCGCCAGCAGTCGCGCAGGGTCAGCGCCATGGACATCTGCATCATCAGCATGAACGGCGTGCTGATCGCCGGCACCACCGGACTCGCCCTGTGGCTGTGGAGCAACGGCGAGATCAGCGTCGGCGCCATCGCCCTGGCCACGGCGCTGGTCATCCGCATCAACAACATGGCCGGTTGGATCATGTGGGTGGTCAACGGCATCTTCGAGAACATCGGCATCGTCCAGGACGGCATGCACACCGTGGTGCAACCAATCACCCTGACCGACCGCGACGATGCGCGCGCGCTGACCGTGGAACACGGCCAGGTGCGCTTCGATGACATCCACTTCCACTACGGAAAGCGCAGCGGAATCATCGCCGGGCTCGACCTGGAAGTGCGCGCCGGCGAGAAGATCGGCCTGGTCGGGCCGTCCGGCGCGGGCAAGTCGACCCTGGTCAACCTGCTCCTGCGCCTGTACGACCTGCAGAGCGGGCGCATCCTCATCGACGGGCAGGACATCGCTACGCTGAGCCAGGAAAGCCTGCGCGCCAACATCGGCGTGGTCACCCAGGACACCTCGCTGCTGCACCGTTCGATCCGCGACAACCTGCTCTACGGCCGCCCCGGCGCCAGCGACGAGGAACTTTGGGAAGCGATTCGCAAGGCCCGCGCCGACGAGTTCATCCCCCAGCTTTCCGATGCCGAAGGTCGCACCGGGCTCGACGCCCACGTCGGCGAGCGCGGCGTGAAGCTCTCCGGCGGTCAGCGCCAGCGCATCGCCATCGCCCGCGTGCTGCTCAAGGACGCGCCGATCCTGATCATGGACGAGGCCACCTCGGCGCTGGACTCGGAGGTCGAGGCGGCGATCCAGGAAAGCCTGGAAACCCTGATGAAGGGCAAGACGGTGATCGCCATCGCCCACCGCCTGTCCACCATCGCCCGCCTGGATCGGCTGGTGGTGCTGGACAAGGGCAGGATCGTCGAGACCGGCAACCATGCCGAACTGGTCGCCGCGGGCGGACTCTATGCGCGCCTGTGGGCGCACCAGACCGGTGGCTTCGTCGGAATCGACTGAGGAGTCGCCCCCGACATCCCAGCACCGCAACCGACGGCGCATCCCCACGGTGCGCGCGGCGCACCCGACGGCTGAAGGCCGACGTAGGGTGCGATGCGCACCGCAACCACGGCGCACTCCCACGGTGCGCGCGGCGCACCCTACGGCTCAAGGCCGACGTAGGGTGCGCCATGCGCACCGCAACCACGGCGCATCCCACACGGTGCGCGCGGCGCACCCTACGGCTGATGGCCTCGACGTAGGGTGCGCCATGCGCACCGCAACCACGGCGCATCCCCACGGTGCGCGCGGCGCACCCTACGGCTGATGGCCTCGACGGAGGGTGCGCCATGCGCACCGCAACCACGGCGCATCCCCCACGGTGCGCGCGGCGCACCCTACGGCTCAAGGTCTCGACGGAGGGTGCGCCATGCGCACCGCAACCCACGGCGCACTCCCACGGTGCGCGCGGCGCACCCTACGGCTCAAGGCCGACGTAGGGTGCGCCATGCGCACCGTAACCAATGGCGCATCCCCACGGTGCGCGCGGCGTGCCCTACGGCTGAAGGTCTCGACGGAGGGTGCGCCATGTGCACCGCAACCAATGGCGCATCCCCACGGTGCGCGCGGCGCACCCTACGGCTGAAGACCGACGTAGGGTGCGCCATGCGCACCGCGACCAACGGCGCATCCCCGCGGCGCGCCCTACGGTTGGCGATAGGGCAGCGCCGCGCGCGCATCTTCGGCATAGGCCAGCACGCCGGCGCGTTCCTGCTGGAGAAACTCCGCCACCGCCGCGCGCAGGCCGGGATGCGCGAGGTAGTGCCAGGAATGGGTGATCACCGGATCGAAGCCGCGCACCAGCTTGTGCTCGCCCTGCGCGCCGGCATCGAAGCGTTTCAGCCCGGCGGCGATGGCCTGCTCGATGCCCTGGTAGAAGCAGGTCTCGAAGTGCAGGCGGTCGAACTCCGCCAGGCAACCCCAGTAGCGCCCGTAGAGCGAATCGCCGTCCAGCAGCGAGAACGCCATCGCCACCGGCCGCCCGGCCTGGCGCGCCAGCACCACGCGGATCGCCTGCGGCATGCGCTCGGCCAGCAGGCTGAAGAAGGCACGGGTCAGGTACGGCCTCTGTCCACGCACGTGGTAGGTGTTGGCGTAGCAGGCGTAGACGAAATCCCATTCCGCCTCGCTCAACTGGTGGCCTTCACGCCAGTCGAAGTCGATGCCCTGCCCCGCCACCTGCTCGCGCTCCTTGCGCATCTGCTTGCGCTTGCGCGAGGCCAGCGCGTCGAGGAAGTCCTGGAAATCCCGATAGCCACGGTTGTGCCAGTGGAACTGGCAGCCGATGCGCTCCAGCCAGTCGGCTTCGGCGCCTATCAGGGCGTCGAGGCCCGGCTGCGTGAAGTTGACGTGCGCGCTGGAAAGCTCCTCGACCTCCAAGTAGCCGGGAATCGCCCGCAGCAACTCGAGGCCGGCCGCCGGCTCCGCCATCAACAGGCGAGGGCCGCAGACCGGGCTGAACGGCACGCCGCAGAGCAGCTTGGGGTAGTAGGCGATCCCCGCCCGATGACAGGCGTCGGCCCAGCCGTGATCGAACACGTACTCGCCATAGGAATGATGCTTGCGATAGGCCGGCATCGCCGCCAGCAGCCGTCCGCCCTCGATATGCACCAGGTGCTCGGCGGCCCAGCCGGAGCCTTCACCCAGACTGCCACTGAGCTCCAGCGCGGAAAGAAACGCGTGGCGCAGGAACGGCTGCGGCTCCGGCAACACGGCATCCCACTGCTCGGCCGGCAATTCGGCAAGGCTCGAAACGACACACAACGCCATGCAGGCCCCCAGGAAGACACGAAGTGAGCGCCAGTATCGCGTAGGCGGCAGGTCAGGTGGCCAAAAGCTTCGTCAACGGTCTCGCACAGGTGCGACGCACCGCCCCGGGGAAAGAAATTTCACGAATTTTTCACCTCTCCCGAAATTCGCCAAAGCCTCTGAATACAAGGGCTGCGACCTCCTTTTCGATCGCGATAGCTCTGTTTCGCGAGTTGCAGAGCGGTGCTGTCACACGCGAGCCATCAGTTGGACATCAATGTGTCATGCGCCCTCGGAATACTTGCGCAGGTTTTCGGAGACCCCCGCGCTGACTGCCAAGCGCCCTCCGCAAGCGCCTCATCTTGGGATTGGCCAATTGCCGACCTTCATTTCGATAGGGAGAAGTTCATGCGTTTAGTTTCCACACTCACCGGGGCCGGCCTGTGCACCAGCATCCTGATGGCCGTCAGTAACCCGGCCAGTGCCGCGGTCGACGCCAAACTGCTGGAAATGCTGCGTGCCAACGGCGCGATCACCGCCGAGCAGTACACCGACCTGTCGGTCGAACTGGCTGCCGACAAGGAAGCCCAGCAGGCCGCGGCCGAAACCCAGGCCAAGAAGCAGAGCGCATACGATCAGAAACTGGCCTGGGCGGCGCGGACCACCATCAAGGGCGATATCCGCCTGCGTCACGAAACCGTGGACGCCGAGGGCGCCACGAAAATCGCCGGCGACCAGGATCGTCAACGCGTTCGCGCCCGTCTCGGCGTGTACAGCGAGATCAACCCGCAGGTCGACGCCGGCATCCGCCTGGCCACCGGCAGCGGCACCAGCGGCGATGGCCGGTCCACCAACCAGAGCCTGGCCGGGATGAGCCAGAAGTCGTTCTGGCTGGACCAGGCCTACCTCGACTATCACCCCACCGACATCAAGGACCTGCACCTGGTCGGCGGCAAGATGCCGCAACAGTGGGTCAGCATGGGCGACGTGATCTGGGACGGCGACCTCAACCCGGAAGGCCTGGCCGTCACCTACAAGATGCCGCTGGCCGGCAAGACCGAGCTGTTCGGCAGCACCGGTTACTACATCCTGCAGGACAACGTCGACGGCGAGGGCTATCAGTTCGAGCACGACCTGCGCATGTACACCGGCCAGGCCGGCATCCGCTTCGCGCCGGCGGACAGCCTGAAAGTGACCCTGGGTGGCAGCCTCTACGCCTTCGACAACGACGACGACACTAACACCCTGGCGATCAACGGCAACGCCGCCGGCAGCAACGAGTTCCAGCTTTACGAAGGGTTCGGCCAGGTCGACCTGACCGGCCTGGCGCTGCCGCTGTCGTTCTACGGCCAGTACGTCAAGAACGCCGACGCCAAGACCACCGCCACCGTGGGCAAGGAAGACACCGCCTACCTGTTCGGCGTGAAGACCAAGATCTTCGCCTTCGGCCTGGACTACAACTACCGCGACGTGGAACGCAACTCGGTGGTCGGCGCCTTCACCGATTCCGACTTCGGCAACGGCAACACCGGCGGCAAGGGCCACAAGGTCAAGGTCAGCTACGACATCGACAAGAACTTCGCCGTGGCGGCCAGCTACCTGAAAGCCAAGGACGCCTGGCTGGGTGCAGCGGCTGGCGAGGGCGATGTCGACACCATGCAACTCGACCTCGAAGCCAAGTTCTGACCGCGACACGCAATGCAAAGCGGGGAATGCCGAACACCGGCATTCCCCGCTTTTTTGTGCCTGTGAAACGCTTAGCGACGGCGCAGGATCACGCTGCCGATCGAGTAGCCGGCGCCGAACGAGCTGAGCACGCCGAGGCTGCCCTTGGGCATGTCGTCCTGGTACTTGTGGAAAGCGATTACCGAACCGGCCGAGCTGGTATTGGCGTAGGTGTCGAGGATCACCGGCGCCTCGTGCGGCTCCGCATCGCGGCCAAGCAGGCGGCGGATGATCAGCAGATTCATGTTCAGGTTCGCCTGGTGCAGCCAGTAGCGCTGCACGGCGCCGACCGGCAGATCGTTCTCGGCCAGGTGCGCGCCGATCAGCTCGGCCACCATCGGGCAGACTTCCTTGAACACCTTGCGGCCCTCCTGGACGAACAGCTTGTCCGGGTTGCTCGCCGACTCTTCCCCTGCCGCGCGGTTGAGGAAGCCGAAGTTGTTGCGGATGTTGTTGGAGAACTGGGTCAGCAGCTTGCTGCTGATCACGTCCCACTGGTGCTCCGAGGTCGCCAGGTCGGCGCGCTCGAGAATCACCGCGGTGGCGGCATCGCCGAAGATGAAGTGGCTGTCGCGGTCGCGGAAGTTGAGGTGGCCGGTGCAGATTTCCGGATCGACCAGCAGGATCGCCTTGGCCTGGCCGACCTGGATGGCGTTGCACGCGGCCTGGATGCCGAAGGTCGCCGAGGAACAGGCGACGTTCATGTCGTAGCCCCAACCCTGGATGCCCAGCGCGGCCTGCACCTCGATGGCCACCGCCGGGTAGGCACGTTGCAGGTTGGAACAGGCGACGATCACCCCGTCGATGTCGGCGGCGGTCTTGCCGGCGCGCTGCAGGGCTTCCTTCGCGGCGGCCACGGACATCTCGCAGAGGATGCCCCACTCTTCGTTGGAGCGCTCGGGAATGCTCGGCACCATGCGCTGCGGGTCGAGGATGCCGGCCTTGTCGATGACGAAGCGGCTCTTGATCCCCGAGGCTTTCTCGATGAAGGCGACGCTGGATTCGCCGAGCGCCTCGACCTCGCCACGCGCGATGGCGTCGGCGTTGTCGGCGTTGAACTGCGCCACGTAGGCATTGAAGGACGCCACCAGCTCTTCGTTGGAAATGCTCTGGGCAGGGGTATACAGGCCGGTACCGCTGATCACGACGTTATGCACGGTCGTTCCTCTTTTAATTCTGGGGTGTTCCAAAGGGCTGTTGCCGTTTCATCGCAGCCACGCGGTTCGGCATGAAACGGCAACGGACCCCTGGCTTTAGACTAGCCGCCATTGTGCCCGAAAACCGCGAAAATTCCCTCTCGGGCGCGGCAGGCGCGGTTTTGACGATGACCCGACGCCTCTACCGGAACCATAGCCTTTTGCAATGAGCGCCCTGGCGGCGCCGATGTCAGGCTGTGCGACACAGCACCAGCGCACGCGCGCGCTGTCGATAACAGTGGGCGCCGATCACGCCGCCCCACCGATACCAACAACGGAGACCCGCATGTCGAACCCGAACGCGCGCCCTGCCGCCGCACCGATGACACCCGAGGAAGAACAGGAATTCGCCAACCAGGTCTTCGATGTCGCCCGCAACGGCGATGCCGCGATGCTCGCCCGGCTGCTGGACAGCGGACTGCCGGCCAACCTGCGCAATCACAAGGGCGATAGCTTGCTGATGCTCGCCAGCTACCACGGCCACCAGGACGCCGCGCGCGTGCTGCTGCAACACGGCGCCGACGCCAATCTCGCCAACGACCGTGGGCAGACGCCGCTGGCCGGCACCGGTTTCAAGGGCGACCTGGCGATGGCGACGCTGCTGCTGGAGCACGGCGCCGATGTGGAAGGTGCCTCGCCGGACGGCAAGACCGCGCTGATGATGGCGGCGATGTTCAACCGCACCGATATCGTCGAGTTGCTGCTGAGCAAGGGAGCCGACCCGGCGGCGCGCGACGCCAACGGCGTCACCGCGATGGCCGCGGCGCAGGCGATGGGCGCGCAGGATACGCCCGCGCTGCTCGAGCGCGCCCTGCTCGGGCGAGACCGTTCGGCCGACTAGCCCGCCGCGGCCACCACGCGATTGCGCCCAAGCTCCTTGGCGCGGTAGAGCGCCTCGTCCGCCCTCTTCAGCCAGGCCTGGGCATCCTCCAGCCCGGTATGGAAACCGGCGATGCCGATGCTCAGGCTGACGCTCAGCCCGTCCGCCTGGCTGAACGCCAGGCTGGTGATTTCTTCGCGCAGGCGTTCGAGCACCACGAGGGCCTCGCCCGATTCGGTATCCGGCAGCAGCACGCAGAATTCGTCGCCGCCGTAGCGCCCGGCGATATCCGTCAGCCTGAGGTTGCGCTGGATGCAGCGGCCGACCTCGCGCAGCACCTCGTCGCCAGCGATATGGCCGTAGCGGTCGTTGCTCGACTTGAAGTGATCGACATCGATCAGCGCCAGGCTGGCGGCCTGACCGCGCGCGCGGCAGTCGTCGAACACCAGGCTCGCCTGCTCGCTCCAGTAACGTCGATTGAACAGCCCGGTAAGACTGTCGGTGCGGCTCAGCTCGCGCAGCGTGCGCTTGTGCTGGCCGAGCTGGATCGCCAGCCGATAGAGCACCAGGCCGATGGTCAGCGGATGAATGACCAGCATCGGCAGGCAGGCGTAGAGAATCTGCTGGCTGATCTGCGGGGTGAAGCTGAAACCCAGCAGCAGCACCGAGACGACCATCCCCAGCGCCTGCATCGCCATGCCCCGCAGCACGAAGCGCACGCCGCCTGCGGCGGTGTTGTTCATCGCCAGCATCGACAGCATCATCACCGTCGGCAGCACGTTGAAGCCGATGCTGGCGATCCAGAAGCCGCCCATCAGCGAGTCGAACAGCACCTGGCGCCGCTCGATCACGTAGGGCGAGCGCGAGCGCAACGCCATCCGGTAGGCCAGCAGCGGCCAGCCGTAGGAAAACGCCACCAGCAGCGCCCACAGCCAGATCGGCGACTGGCGTTCCCAAAGCACCACCGCCACGCACAGGAAACCCGTGCCCAGCCCGATGGCGCGCGGCAGAAACGCGCGACGGACGAAGGAAAGGCCGGCTTTATCGGAGGTGATGGGATCGTGCACGTCGAGGTCTTGCGAAAGGACTGCCGCCACTATATCCGATAGGGCCAGGCCCTTGTGTGAAAGGCCGGGGTGCCATCCCGGCGCCAGCCACGTAGTCTGCATCTGCAGAATCGGGACCACCCGACCCTGCGCGTTGCGCTTCCCAACGAAACGTGCCGGCCGCTCGCCGCCCGGCCCCCGTGATTTCCGGAGCCCGCATGACCCTGTCGCTGCTCAGCCGTTACGCCGTGTTCGCCTTCTGTGTGCTGTTCACCGTCATCAGCGCCTTCTTCCTGGGCCACGAGTGGCTCTGGCCATTCACCCTGGTCAGCGCCGCGCTCGCCCTGGTCGGCCTCCTCGACCTGGCACAGCCGCACCGCGCGGTGCGCCGCAACTATCCGGTTATCGGCAACATCCGCTACCTGTTCGAGGCGATTCGGCCGGAAATCCGCCAGTACCTGCTCGAAGGCGACGGCGAACAGTTGCCGTTCTCCCGGGCCCAGCGTTCGCTGGTCTATGCGCGGGCGAAGAATGAGGCCGGCGACAAGCCGTTCGGTACGCTGCTCGACGTCTACCAGGACGGCTTCGAATTCATCGGCCACTCGATGCGCCCGGCGCCGCTGGGCAACCCGGACGATTTCCGCGTGCTGATCGGTGGCCCGCAGTGCCGCCAGCCCTACTCCGCCTCGCTGTTCAACATCTCCGCGATGAGCTTCGGCTCGCTCAGCGCCAACGCCATCCGCGCGCTGAACAAGGGCGCCAAGCTGGGCAACTTCGCGCATGACACCGGCGAGGGCAGCATCAGCCCGTACCACCGCGAACACGGCGGCGACCTGACCTGGGAGCTGGGCAGCGGCTACTTCGGCTGCCGCACCAGCGACGGCCATTTCGACCCACAACGCTTCGCCGAACAGGCCGCCAGTCCGCAGGTGCGGATGATCGAAATCAAGCTGTCGCAGGGCGCCAAGCCCGGGCACGGCGGCATCCTGCCCAAGCACAAGGTGACCCCTGAAATCTCCGAGACCCGCGGCGTACCGATGGGCGAGGACTGCGTGTCGCCGTCGCGCCACAGCGCCTTCGACACTCCGACCGGCCTGTTGCACTTCGTCGCCCGGCTGCGCGAGCTGTCCGGCGGCAAACCGGTCGGCTTCAAGCTCTGCCTTGGCCACCCGTGGGAATTCATGGGCATCGCCAAGGCCATGCTGGAGACCGGCATCCTGCCCGACTTCATCGTCGTCGACGGCAAGGAAGGCGGCACTGGCGCCGCGCCGCTGGAGTTCACCGACCATATCGGCGTGCCGATGCGCGAGGGTTTGCTGTTCGTGCATAACACGCTGGTCGGAATCAACCTGCGCGACAAGATCAGGCTCGGCGCCAGCGGCAAGATCGTCAGCGCGTTCGACATCGCCAGCGTGCTGGCCATCGGCGCGGACTGGGCCAACTCGGCGCGTGGCTTCATGTTCGCCATCGGCTGCATCCAGTCGCAGAGCTGCCACACCAACAAATGCCCCACCGGCGTCGCCACCCAGGACCCGCTGCGCCAGCGCGCGCTGGTGGTCGAGGACAAGGCCACGCGGGTCTACAACTTCCACCGCAACACGCTGCGCGCGCTGGCCGAAATGCTCGCCGCCGCCGGCCTTGAGCACCCCGCGCAACTGGACGCCCGGCATCTGGTGCGGCGTGTGTCCGCCACCGAGATCAAGCTGTTCTCGCAGCAGCACGTGTTCCTCAAGCCCGGCGAGTTGCTCGACGGGCCGATCGAGAGCGAGTTCTATCAGCGCATGTGGGCGATGGCGCGCAGCGACAGCTTCGACGCGCGCGCCTGAGGCGTTGGCGCAGCGCCGTCACTCGCTGCGAATCTGCGCGTGGGCGATCAGGGCGAAGATAAAGCTGCCGCCGACGATGTTGCCGGCCAGGGTCGGCAGGGCGAAGTGGAAGATGAACTCGGAGCCACCGATCTCGCCGTTGAACATCAGGTAGCCGACCTCCGCCGAGCCGACCACGATGTGGCTGAAACTGCCCAGCGCCATGGCATAGGTGACGATGCCGATGACCCAGATCTTCGCCCCCTCCGCCGCCGGAATCAGCCAGACCATGGTGGCGATCATCCAGCCGGAAACGATGGCCTTGGCGAACATCGGGTAGGTGTCGTTTTCCATCACCTCCCTGCCGATTTCGAGAAACGCCTTGTCCGCCGCCTCGTTGAAGATCGGCAGGTGGAGGATCGAGAAGGCGAACAGCAGAGTGCCGCAGAGGTTGCCGAAGAGCACCACCGACCACAGCCGCAGCAACTGCATGAAATGCGTGCGGGTCGGGTCGCTCATCACCGGCAGCACGGCGGTCAGGGTGTTCTCGGTGAACAGCTGCTGGCGCGCTAAGATCACCGCGAGAAAGCCCACCGGGTAGCCGAGGCTGGTGATGAGCGTCGCCAGCGGATGCTCGCCGACATTGGCCCGCAGCAGGCCCATCACCATCAGCGAAAGGCCTATGGTCAGGCCCGCCGCCAGCGCCGACCACCAGAGCGCCGCCAGGCTGCGGCCAAGTTCGTGATCGCCCTGCGTGCGAATCACCTCGTGCAGCACCTGCGCGCGCGGCAACTGGTTCTTCTCGACCTCGCGCTCCTCCTCGGCGGAAAGGTCGTTGCCCGTCTCCCCCCGTTCCTCGACGACATCGCCGGATTTGTCACGGCGCGTCCTGGTCCCGTCGCGCGGCGGGGTATCGTCATCGTCCTTCATGGTCTCTTCCTGGGGCTGGAGTCGAGCTATAGGCAACCGCCGCATTCGCGCGGTTCCTCGCCGAGCCGCTCGCCGTACAGAAAAACCGGCCTGCCCGCACGCCCTGACGCCGACGAAGGCGGCATTCCCGCGCGCCACCACGACGGCGCCCGCTGCACGGACGACCAAGACTGCGAACGCGTTTTCTCGCTAAGCTGGGCGCCCTCCGATGCCAGGCCCAGACGGAACCATGCGCCGAATCGCTCTCGCCCTGCTGGTCATCTGCAACCCGCTCAACGCCGCGGAGCGCCCGCTGCGTTTCTCGATTAGCGAAAGCTCGACGATGCCCATGGTTCGCATCGAGGACGGACAGGCCACCGGAGGCATTCTCTACGACCTGCAGACGCGCCTCGCCGAGAAGGTCGGGCGCCGCGCGCAACTCATGGTGCTGCCCCGGCTGCGCGTGCAGCAGATGCTGGTGCGCGGCGAAATCGACGTGCGCTGCGACGTCAATCCGGCGTGGTTGAAGGAATCCACGCACCAGTACATCTGGAGCGTGCCCTTCATGGTCCACCGCGACGTGCTGGTGGGCACCGGGGCGAACCTGCCTCGCCAGCCGCCACCGGGCGAAGCCATCGGCACCGTGCTCGGTTTCGTCTATCCCACGCTGGAACCGGCCTTCGCCAGCGGTGCGCTGCGCCGCGACGACGCGCGTACCCAGGAGCTGGTGCTGGCGAAACTCACCGCCGCGCGCGACCGCTACGCCGTCAGCAACGAGCTGACCCTCGACTGGTACGACCGCACGCACGCCAATGGCCAGCCGCTGCACAAGCTCGGCGTGGTCGCCTCGGACATCGTCGCCTGCATCGTCCGCGACGAGCCGGACGTGCCGGCCCACACGCTGCTGCGGGCACTGGTGCGGATGAGCGTGGACGGCGAGTTCGAGGCCATCCTCGCGCGCTATCGCTGACGCCGCGCCTTACAGGCCGGGCGATCCAGGCAGGCCTGAACCCACTCCTCCATCAGCCGGTCGCTGATTGCCGAACCCTTGATGCAGGTCAGTACGCATCCATCGATCGCGCTGATGACCAATAGCAGGACCATCGATTTCTCAATCTCCGGGCCGAATGTTTTTATTCAACCGTGAGCAGTACAGGACGCCTGCCGCAGCGACCCGTCGTGAAACCTGACGACCCATACGCTGCCAGTGCTCCCGCCCACTACTGTCGAGCTAATTCGAGGATCGAACCATGAAAATCGCCAGCGTCATCTCCACCGTAATCTCCAGCTTCGCCCCCTTCGCCTTCGCCACCGACGCGCAGCCCGGTTCCGATATTCCGCCGGTGGACTACCAGTACGGCATGCAACTGGACGTCAAACAGGTCCTGCATCGCACCGACAACACCGGCAAGACCGGCGTGGTCCCGACGATCATGGTCTACCAGGACAGCAAGGGCGAAGTGCACAAGATCCGCTTCCTCGAATGGGGTGGCAAAACCAGCGAACAGAGCTGAGCGCGAAACCCGAATGACGAAAAAGGCCGCTCACGAGCGGCCTTTTTCTTGTCCGGCGAAAAGGTTCAGCGGTCGTCGTCGGGCTTGATATCGAAGCCGCTGGAGGCTTCGCTGACGATGCGGTAGCGGACGGTTTCGCCGGCCTTCACGGTGGCCAGCTCCTCGCGCAGCAGGCGACCCATGCTGCACAGGCCGCCGTCCTGCTCGTCGATGCCGATGCCGACCACGTGCTGGCCCGGGCGCAGCTGGAAGCTGACCATTTCGCCGACGCGGATGCGCGCGGCGGGCTTGCGGTCCACCGACAGCGCGACGTGGCAGCCGCCACCGATCTTGCCGAAGTCGCGGTGCACGTAGAGCGTGCCGCCGCCCTGCACCGGCTCCTGGAATGCCATCACGCGGTCGCTGGGGATTTCGGTTGGGTTTTCAGCGGGAACGGACGAACAACCGGCGAGAAACAACAGGGGCAGTGCTGCGTAGATCAATCGCATGGGTTCCCTCCACGGGCATGGGCGAAGTGCTGACGGACGTTATGACAGCATTTTGCGATCGACGGTGCCATCAGCGCAGCGGATTTGCCGATCCGGATGTTTCCGCCTGCGTGAAACCGTAGTCGCGCTCGACCCTGGCGATGCGCGCGGTGAAGGCGCTGTACCAGTCGGCCCGGCCCCGCTCGCGGGCGGCGCTGTGCTGCAGGTCCTCGCGCCAGGCGCGAATCGCCGCCTCGCTTTCCCAATACGAAACGGTGATCCCCAGGCCATCCTCGCGGGCCGACTCGACGCCGAGAAAACCCGGCTGGCGTTGCGCCCGTTCGAGCATCCGCGCGGCCGTTTCGGCGTAACCCTGGTCGCCGTCGCGGCGTTGCGAGGTGAAGATCACCGCGTAGTACGGCGGCGTGGGCGTCGCGGCGATCACGAGGCCAGCTTCGCCTCGTGGGCGGCCTGCACCGCGCAGGCGCCGACCAGGCCGGCGACCACCGGCGGCAGGCGCCCGGCCAGCGCGGCGCGTTCGGGCTGGAACAGGGTGGCGAGGAAGAACGGATGATCCTGCAGCTCGATGGCGCGCACTTCGCCGCCTTCGTCATGCCCGGACGCACGCAGGCTGTGCGCCAGCAGCGGCTCGCGGAAGGCGGCGTCGAGGCCGTAGCGGCAGAGGTATTCCTCGGTGATTTCCAGCACGCCGTAAAGCTCGGCGATCTGCGTGCCGGACACCAGCCGCACCCGGCGCGAGGCGTCCTGCAGCGCGCAGCTGAGCGGCGCGATCAGCGGCTGCTCGGCCTGCGGCGAAAGCTCGGCGTGCTCGGCGTTCCAGCCCAGCGAATGGCGCGCATATTCGAGCAGCGCATGCTGGAAGCCGCCGCAGGTTCCGAGGAAGGGCACGTTGTTCTCGCGGGCGAAGCGGATCGCGCGCAGCACGCCTTCGGTATCCGCGTAGGGGCTGCCGGGCACGCACCAGATGCCGTCGTAATCGCCGAGGCGCTGACCGTCGCCGATGCCGTCGGTGGACAGCCACTCGTGATCGACGCGGATGCGCAGCGCGTCGGCGGCCAGTTGCAGCGCCAGCGGGATCGCACGATGCGCGGTGATGGTGTCGCTACGCTCGCCGATCAGGGCGATCTTCACGTGGTTGGTGCTGTACATGCGCATGCCTCCTCGTCTGGGCCAGGTCCTCTGGCGTGCCGTCCGAGGGCCACTATAAGATGGCACTGACGCAACAAGTATTGGCATCCAGACAATCGAAGTGTGCACCGATGCAATATCGACTCGATCATTCCGACCTCTCCCTGGTCCTCGCGCTGGTCCGTGGACGCTCCCTGGCGCGGGCCTCGGAGATGCTCCAGGTCGACGTCTCCACGGTGTTCCGCTCGGTGCGGCGTCTGGAGGCGGCCCTGGGCATCGCGCTGTTCGAGAAGAGCCGCCGCGGCTACCTGCCGACCGGCGCCGCGCAGGCGCTGGCGGAACAGGCCGAGCGTGCCGAGCAGGCGCTGGACGCCGCGCGGGTGGCGCTGGAACAGGGTGAACAGGTGGTCAGCGGGACGGTGCGCCTGACCTGCACCGACGCCGTGCTGCACAGCCTGCTGCTGCCGGCGCTGGCGCGCTTCATGCCGAACTATCCGGCGCTGACGCTGGAACTGGCGACCTCCAACGAATTCGCCAACCTCAGCCGGCGCGACGCCGACATCGCCCTGCGCCTGACCAATTCGCCGCCGGAGCACCTGGTCGGGCGCTGCCTGGGCACCGTGTCCTATGCCGTCTACGGCCGCGAGGAGTATCGCCAGCCGGCCTCGCGCGATCCGGCGCGGCTGCCCTGGATCGCCCCGGACGATTCGATGCCGGACCACGCCACCGTGGTCTGGCGTCGCCAGCGCTATCCCGGCGTGGTACCGGCCTACCGTTGCAGCAGCATGCTCTCGGTGGCGCAACTCACCCAGGCAGGACTGGGCGTGGCGGCGCTGTCGGATTTTCTCGCCGGGGATTTCGACGGCCTGGTGCGCCTGAGCGAGCCGCTGGGCGGATGCGACTGCGAACTCTGGCTGCTCACCCGCCCGGATTGCCGCGCCTTGCGCTCGGTGCAGACGCTGTTCGAAGAGCTCACCCGCACGGTGCGCATCGGCTCGGACTAGCCGCGCGCGCTCAGCCCTGCAGGCGCTCGACCAGCCTCGCGGCGAGTGCGGCGAGTTCCGCCGGCTCGGCCCTGTTCTGGGCATGCGCGCCCAGGCTGCTGGCGGACCAGCGCGGAATCAGGTGGAAGTGCAGGTGGTAGACGGTCTGCCCGGCGGGCGCGCCGTTGAACTGGGCGACCTGCACGCCCTCGGCCTGTAATTCTTCGATCAGCACGCCGGTGAGGAGCTGGGCGACCCGGATCAGCTTGCCCAAGGTGTCCGCGTCGATTTCCAGCAGGTTGCGCGCCGTCGCCCGTTTGGGAATCACCAGCGTATGCCCGCGCGACTGCGGGAAGGCGTCGAGGAAGGCCAGCACGTCGTCGTCCTCGTAGACCTTGTGGCAGGGCGCCTCGCCCCGAATGATCCTGGCGAAGATGTTCTGCGGATCGTAGTCGCCGTACAGGCTCATGGGGTGCTCCTGGCAGTATGGAATCCGCAGAGGCTACCGCCCGCCTCGGCCGCCGGCAAACCGCAGGGCGGTGCGCGCGGTGGCCGGGCCTTGCTAAGGTAGAACGCACACCCTGCCCACGGAGGCTCCCATGCCCGATCTTTCCGCCTTCCCGATCACCCGCAAATGGCCGGCGACCCAGCCGGACCGCCTGCAGCTCTACTCGCTGCCCACGCCCAACGGGGTCAAGGTGTCGATCATGCTCGAAGAGATCGGCCTGCCCTACGAGGTACATCTGGTCAACTTCGAGAAGAACGACCAGATGACGCCGGAGTTCCTATCCCTCAGCCCGAACAACAAGATCCCGGCGATCCTCGATCCCGACGGTCCCGGCGGCAAGCCGCTGGCGCTGTTCGAATCCGGCGCCATCCTCATCTACCTCGCCGAGAAGACCGGCCAACTGCTGCCCACCGACCCGGCCGAACGCTACCAAGCGATCCAGTGGCTGATGTTCCAGATGGGCGGCATCGGCCCGATGTTCGGCCAGCTCGGTTTCTTCACCAAGTTCGCCGGCAAGGACATCGAAGACAAGCGCCCGCGCGACCGCTACGTCGCCGAATCCCGGCGCCTGCTCGGCGTTCTCGACAAACACCTGGAAGGTCGCCAGTGGATCATGGGCGACGCCTATGGCATCTCCGACATCGCCACGTTCCCCTGGATACGCAACCTGATCGGCTTCTACGGCGCCGGCGAGCTGGTGGGGTTCGAGCATTTCGCCAACGTCGCCCGCGTGCTGCAAGCCTTCGTCGAACGCCCGGCGGTGATCCGCGGCCTGGACATCCCCCACCGAGGCTGAACGCCCCTCCGCGCACCAGCTCCGTAGGGTGGGCTTCAGCCCACCTCAGCCAACCCACGCCTCGGCGCATCGCGTGGGCTGAAGCCCACCCTACGGCCCCTACCTCAGGCGATGCTTTCGGCGCTGCGCAGCAGCCGCTAGCATGGGCGCCCCTCAATCGAGAGAGACCGACATGCCCTTGGAAATCCGCCCCGCGCAGCCCGCCGATGCCGCGCAGATCCTTGCCTTCATCGTCGAACTGGCCGAGTACGAGCGCGCCCGTCACGAAGTGGTGGCGAGCCTGGAAGATATCCAGCGCAGCCTGTTCGCCGAGGGCGCGCCGGCGCGTGCGCTGGTCTGCCTGCGCGACGGCGAGCCGATCGGTTACGCGGTGTACTTCTTCAGCTATTCGACCTGGCTCGGGCGCAACGGCATCTACCTCGAAGACCTCTACGTCACCCCGCAGCAACGCGGCAGCGGCGCCGGCAAGCAGTTGCTGCGTCACCTGGCCCGCGAGGCCTGTGCCCACGACTGCGGGCGCCTGGAGTGGAGCGTGCTGGACTGGAACGAACCGGCCATCCGCTTCTACGAATCCATCGGCGCCAGCGCGCAGAGCGAGTGGATTCGCTACCGCATGGAAGGCGACACCCTGCGCACCTTCGCCGAGGGTGAGTGAGCCGTCATGCGCCCTGGCGGACCATGGTTCGGTGCGCGCGCCGCACCCTACAGAAGCGCCGCACGGCGCGATCTGGAAATGACACGTGATTCGCCGGCGGCCTGCCGACGTCTACGCTTCGGGTCAGGGCTGCGCGCAGACGTGCTGGCGCTTCGCCAGGCGGCTTTTAAGGTTCATTTAAGTTTGGTCGCTTAGAGTCGCTTTCGTCTTTCGCGCAGTCCGACTGCTACGGAACCCCAACCACCGCCGAGCGTCTGCAGATGTGCCAGCCGCCCGGCCGATAGATCGTTAACGAGGTCCCTATGCCCGGTAACCGCCCCACCCCAGAAGCCCTGGCTGCGATGCCGCAGGAAACCGCGGATGAATCGCTCAAGCACATCGTCGATGGCTTCCTGCGTTTCCGAAACGAGGTGTTCCCCGAACAGGAAGCGCTGTTCAAGAAACTCGCCGGCGCCCAGCAGCCGCGCGCCATGTTCATCACCTGCGCCGACTCGCGCATCGTTCCCGAGCTGATCACCCAGAGCTCGCCCGGCGACCTCTTCGTCACCCGCAACGTCGGCAACGTGGTGCCGCCATACGGGCAGATGAACGGCGGCGTCTCCACCGCCATCGAGTACGCGGTGCTGGCGCTGGGGGTGAAGCACATCATCATTTGCGGGCATTCGGACTGCGGCGCGATGAAGGCGGTGCTCAACCCGCAATCGCTGGAAAAGATGCCCACCGTAAAGGCCTGGCTGCGCCACGCCGAAGTGGCGAAGACGGTGGTCGAGGACAACTGCCCGCATTGCGCCGGCCAGGATTCCCTCGGCGTGCTCACCGAGGAAAACGTGGTCGCCCAGTTGCAGCACCTGGGCACCCACCCTTCCGTCGCCTCGCGCCTGGCCAGCGGCCAGTTGTTCATCCATGGCTGGGTCTACGACATCGAGACCAGCGCGATCCGCGCGTACGATGCCGAACAGGGCGCCTACCTGCCGATCGATGCCGACCATCCGCTGCCGATGGCCACGCCCAAACCGCGATATCGCCCGTCCTGACGGGCACTCCCCTTTCGGCGCCCTGCCTTGGCGGGGCGCCGAAACCCCAACGCCAGCAGCCGTAACGACTGGCCGGACAACACGTCCCCACACCCCCTGATTGCCGCCGATGCCCGTGGAAACCGGTATCCGAATCCGTTCGCGCCAAGGAATCCGTCCACGCTCTCGCGAGCCGACGTCAGGCAAGGCGGAAGCCGCCCGACAAGCGCATGTACCCGTCGTACATGCCTGCCTGGGCGACTTCCCTCTGCGCAAGGCATACGCACAACGGATCGCGGGCGAACTCCGAAGAATGTGGAGAAAGTGCATGCTCGACTCAATCAAGTCCTCCCTGCCCCGCGACGCCCTGGCGTCGGTGGTGGTGTTCCTCGTCGCCCTGCCGCTGTGCATGGGCATCGCCATCGCCTCCGGCATGGAGCCGGCCAAGGGCCTGATCACCGGGATCATCGGTGGCCTGGTGGTCGGTTTCCTCGCTGGTTCGCCGTTGCAGGTCAGCGGCCCCGCGGCCGGTCTCGCCGTGCTGGTCTTCGAACTGATCCGCACCCACGGCCTGGCCGCGCTCGGCCCGGTGCTGGTGCTCGCCGGGGCGATCCAGCTGCTCGCCGGGCGCCTGCGCCTGGGCTGCTGGTTCCGCGTAACGGCGCCGGCGGTGGTCTACGGGATGCTCGCCGGCATCGGCATCCTCATCGTCCTGTCGCAGGTCCATGTGATGCTCGACGCGACGCCCAAGGCCTCCGGCCTGGACAATCTCACGGCCTTCCCCGGCGCGCTGGGCGAAGCCCTGCCGGTGCTCGGCGGCGGCTTCGGCCTGGACGCCGCGCTGCTCGGCCTCGGCACCATGGCGGCGATGTTCGGCTGGGAGAAACTGCGCCCGCAGGCGCTGCGCTTTTTGCCGGGCGCGCTGATCGGCGTGACGCTGATGACGGCGGTGAGCCTGTGGTTCGCGCTCGACGTGAAACGCGTCGACGTGCCGGCCAACCTCGGCGACGCGATCGACTGGATCACCCCCGCGAGCCTGATGCAGCTGGCCGATCCGACCCTGCTGGTCGCCGCGCTCGCCCTGGCCTTCATCGCCAGCGCCGAGACGCTGCTCTCGGCCGCCGCGGTGGACCGCATGCACAACGGCGCGCGCTCGGACTTCGACCGCGAGCTGTCGGCGCAGGGCGTCGGCAACCTGCTCTGCGGCATCGTCGGCGCGCTGCCGATGACCGGCGTGATCGTGCGCAGCTCGGCCAATGTGCAGGCCGGCGCCGTCAGCCGCCGCTCGGCGATCCTGCATGGCGCCTGGCTGCTGGCGTTCGTCCTGCTGCTGCCGGGCGTGTTGCAGAGCATCCCGATCGCCAGCCTGGCCGGCGTGCTGGTCTACACCGGGTTCAAGCTGGTCGACCTCAAGGCGGTGCGCAGCCTCGGCCGCTACGGCCGCATGCCGGTGCTGATCTACCTCGCCACGGCGCTGACCATCGTCTTCACCGACCTGCTCACCGGGGTGCTGGTCGGCTTCGGCCTGACGCTGGCCAAGCAGGCCTGGCGCAGCTCGCGGCTGAAGATCAGCCTGATCCGCCACGGCGAACGCGACGCCGAGCTGCGCCTGGTCGGCAGCGCCACCTTCCTCAAGGTGCCGAAGCTGGCCAAGGTTCTCGAAGGCATTGCGCCAGACACCCGCCTCCACGTGCCGCTGAGCCACCTGCCGTACATCGACCACGCCTGCATGGAGCTGCTGGAAGACTGGGGGCGCGCCGCGGCCAAGAACGGCGGCGAGCTGCGGATGAATCGCCACGCGGTGAAACGCCGTCTAGAAGGCCGCCGGCAGACCACCAGCGGAGTCGGCGCCGCGCACGCGGCCGGCTGAGTCGTCTAGCCGCGGCCCTGGAAGGTCTGCCGGTAGGCGCTGGGCGATACGCCGAACGCGCGGCCGAACTGCTGGCGCAGGGATACCGCGGAGCCGAAGCCGGCCAGCCCGGCGATCGCCTCCACGGAGTGCTCGGTGCCTTCGAGCAGGCGCTGGCTGAGCGCCAGGCGTTCGGCCAGCAGCCAGTCGCCCAGGGTGCTGCCGGTGAGCTGGCGGAAATGCCGGCTGAAGCTGCGCCGGCTCATCGCGGCCTGCTCGGCGAGGCTGTCCAGCGTGTGCGGCCGATGCAGGCAGGTGCGCACGTCGTCGAGCAGGCCGCCCAGGCGGTTGTCCCGCGAGGTCGCCGGCAACGGCTGTTCGACGAACTGCGCCTGGCCGCCCTGGCGATGCGGCGCCACCACCAGACGCCGCGCCACCCGGTTGGCCACCTCCGCGCCCCAGTCCTTGCGCAGCAGGTGCAGGCAGCAATCGAGGCCTGCGGCGGTGCCGGCCGAGGTCAGCAGATCGCCGTCCTCCAGGTAGAGCTTCTCGGCATCCACCTTCACCGCCGGGAAACGCGCGGCGAAATCCTCGACCCATCCCCAATGCGTCGTAGCGCGACGCCCGTCGAGCAGGCCAGCGGCGGCGAGCACGTAAGCGCCCAGGCACAGACCGACGATCAGCGCGCCGCGCCGGTGGGCGGTGATCAGCGCGTCCAGCAGCGCCTGCGGCGGCCGCTCGTCCGGGTCGCGCCAGCTCGGCACGATGATCGTCCGCGCCTCGGCGAGTGCTTCCAGGCCATGGGCGACAGCGATGTCGAAGCCGGCGGTGGTGCTCAGCCGCCCGCCTTCCGCGGCGCAGACGAGCAGCTCGTAGGCGCCCTCCGCCGGAGGCGTTTCACCGAACACCAGGCAGGGAACGGACAGGTGAAACGGGCTGATCTGGTCGAACGCGACGACCACGATGCGGTGCGGCTGCATGCAGGAACCCTGGGCGGGGAATTTGGCCCGATTCTATCGAAAGTCGTCATCCGGGCCACTCACGACACGCCTTCCGCGCCGACGACACTGGCGCCCTCACACACAGAGGAGTGCCCCGCATGAGCGCATCACCGAATCGCGCACTGATCGTCATCGACGTGCAGAACGAATACATCACCGGCAACCTGCGCATCGAATACCCCGATGTCGGGCTGTCGCTGCCGAACATCGCCCGCGCCATGGACGCCGCCCGGGCCGCCGGCATCCCCGTGGTGGTGATCCAGCATCTCGAAGCGCCGGACTCGCCGCTGTTCGCCCGCGGCGGCGAGATGGCCGAGCTGCATCCGGACATCGCCCGCCGCCCCTGCGACCATCACGTGGAAAAGAACCAGGC
Organism: Pseudomonas sp. UBA3153; assembly: GCF_002364635.1. Classification (NCBI taxonomy): domain Bacteria; kingdom Pseudomonadati; phylum Pseudomonadota; class Gammaproteobacteria; order Pseudomonadales; family Pseudomonadaceae; genus Pseudomonas; species Pseudomonas sp. UBA3153. Next base: position 6,010 of record NZ_DEYR01000028.1, on the reverse strand, counting down.
CAGCGCCCTGACCGGCACCGACCTCGCCGCCTGGCTGCGCGACCGGCAGATCGACACGCTGACGGTGGTCGGCTACATGACCCACAACTGCGACCTGGCGACCACGCTGGAAGCCCACCACCTGGGCTGGAACGTCGAGCTGCTGCATGACGCCAGCGGCTCGCTGCCCTACAGCAACGCCTGCGGCAGCGTCAGCGCCGAGGAGATTCACCGGGTGATGACGGTGGTGATGCACAGCAGCTTCGCCGCCGTGGCGAGCACCGCGCAATGGCTGGAAGCGCTGGAAAACGGCACGGCCCTGGAGCCCGGCGACATCCCCAGCTCGAACCAGCGGGCCATCGCCGAGCGCCAGTGACTCCGCGAGAAACCGAGGCGCCGACCTCGCGCCTGCCCGAGGCCGACGCGCCTCACGATTGAATCCCTGCCCTACCGGTGGTCGGATCGATCCGGCGACCGGCGAGACGGTGGCCGGCACTCCGGCGGCCGGTGACCCGGTCACCGGCGCACCTGCGCTTCGCGATGCCCGCGAACCGCACCCGAACACCTCACTCCTGACCTGGAGCCCGCCTCCGGAACCCCGGTTGAAACTTGTTCAACCCTGCGGCGTCAATGTTCGTATTCAATTATGGAGTGTTCGATTTCTTCGCTTTGACAGGCCAAAGGTTTAAAATTAAGTTTCATTTACGAAAAACTCCGAACCCTGTTTGCGGTCGGAAAACAACTACAACAATCGTCAGAGGCTCCCTCGCATGAGTACTCCAACCGTTCCGCTTCCGACCCTCAAGGGTCAATGCATCGCCGAATTCCTCGGCACCGCCCTCTTCATCTTCTTCGGCACCGGCTGCGTAGCCGCGCTCAAACTGGGCGGCGCGAGCCTTGGCCTGTGGGAAATCAGCATCATCTGGGGCGTCGGCGTGAGCATGGCGGTGTACCTCACCGCGGGCGTCTCCGGCGCGCACCTGAGCCCGGCGGTGTCCATCGCGCTCTGGCTGTTCGGCGGTTTCGAGCGGCACAAGGTGCCGGCCTACATCGTCGCCCAGGTCGCCGGCGCGTTCTGCGGCGCGGCGCTGGTCTACGGCCTGTACAGCAGCCTGTTTTTCGATTTCGAACAAGCCCACAACATGGTGCGCGGCAGCGTCGACAGCCTGCAGCTGGCCTCGGTGTTCTCCACCTACCCGCACCCGTCGCTATCGGTCGGCCAGGCATTTCTCGTCGAGATGGTGATCACTGCGATCCTCCTGGCGATGATCATGGCGCTCACCGATGACGGTAACGGCCTGCCCCGTGGCCCGCTGGCGCCGCTGCTAATCGGCCTGCTGATCGCCGTGATCGGTGCCTCGATGGGCCCGCTGACCGGCTTCGCGATGAACCCCGCGCGCGATTTCGGACCCAAGCTGATGACCTACTTCGCCGGCTGGGGCTCCGTGGCCTTCACCGGCAACCGCGACATTCCCTACTTCCTGGTCCCGATCTTCGCCCCGATACTCGGCGCCTGCCTGGGCGCCGCCGCCTACAAGGCGCTGATCTGCAAGCACCTGCCCGTAGGTACGGGTGCCTGCAGCACCGCCGAAGAGGCCACCTGGGAAACCGGCGAAAACAACCAGAAAGATGCCCGGGCATCCGAAGCCCGCTAAGGAAGACTTGCCATGAGCGATCAGAACAAGCAGTACATCGTTGCCCTCGACCAGGGCACCACCAGCTCGCGTGCCATCGTGCTGGACCGCAATGCCAACGTGATCACCGTTGCCCAGCGCGAGTTCGCGCAGATCTATCCGCAGCCGAGCTGGGTCGAGCATGACCCGATGGAAATCTGGGCCACGCAGAGTGGCGTGTTCGTCGAAGCCCTGGCCCAGGCCGGCATCAGCAACGAACAGGTCGCCGCGATCGGCATCACCAACCAGCGCGAAACCACCATCGTCTGGGACAAGCTCACCGGCCGGCCGATCTACAACGCCATCGTCTGGCAGAGCCGCCAGAGCACCTCGATCTGCGACCAGCTCAAGCGCGACGGCATGCTCGATCACATTCGCAAGACCACCGGCCTGGTGATCGACCCCTATTTCTCCGGCACCAAGATCAAGTGGATCCTCGACCACGTCGAAGGCAGCCGCGAGCGCGCACGGCGTGGTGAACTGCTGTTCGGCACCGTGGATTCCTGGCTGATCTGGAAGATGACCCAGGGCAAGGCCCACGTCACCGACTACACCAACGCCTCGCGCACCCTGCTGTTCGACATCCACAAGCGCGACTGGGACCCGGTGATGCTCGAAGCCCTCGACATCCCGCGCGAGATGCTCCCCGAGGTGCGCTCGTCTTCCGAGGTCTACGGCCACGCCTACCTGGGCTCCGGCCAGAGCACCGGAATTCCCATCGCCGGGATCGCCGGCGACCAGCAGGCGGCACTGTTCGGCCAGATGTGCGTCGAGCCGGGCCAGGCGAAGAACACCTACGGCACCGGCTGTTTCCTGCTGATGAACACCGGCGAGAAAGCCGTGCAGTCGCAGCACGGCCTGCTCACCACCATCGCCTGCGGCCCGCGCGGCGAAGTGAACTACGCGCTGGAAGGGGCGATCTTCAACGGCGGCTCCACCGTGCAGTGGCTGCGCGACGAGCTGAAGGTGATCAACGATTCGCTGGACTCCGAGTACTTCGCCACCAAGGTGCAGGACAGCAACGGCGTCTACCTGGTGCCGGCGTTCACCGGTCTCGGCGCGCCGTACTGGGACCCGTATGCACGTGGCGCGCTGTTCGGCCTGACGCGCGGCGTGAAGGTCGACCACCTGATCCGCGCGGCCCTGGAATCCATCGCCTACCAGACCCGCGACGTGCTCGACGCGATGCAGCAGGACGCCGGCGAACGCCTGCGCTCGCTGCGCGTGGACGGCGGCGCGGTGGCCAACAACTTCCTCATGCAGTTCCAGGCCGACCTGCTCGGCACGCCGGTGGAACGCCCGGAAATGAAGGAAACCACCGCCCTTGGCGCCGCCTACCTGGCCGGCCTGGCGACCGGTTTCTGGAGCGGCCTGGACGAGCTCAAGCGCAAGGCGACCATCGAGCGCGTGTTCGAGCCGGCCTGTGACGAAGCCAAGCGCGAAGCCCTCTACAAGGGCTGGAAGCGCGCCGTGGATCGCACCCGCGGCTGGGCCGAAGAATGATCGGCTAACGCAACGAAGAAGCCCGGCGCGGAAGTCCTTCCCGCCGGGCTTTTTCATGGGTATCGAGAATTTGCTGTCCGTACCGGTGGCGCGCGCCTTCCCATCGGCGCCAGGGCGGTTTTCCTCGAACAATCTTTAATCGCGCGGCGGACTGCGGCATGCTTCGGGCCACACCAGAATAAGGAAGTCGCAATGAGCTTGGCCCCCCGCCAGCAGAACATCCTCGAATTGGTACGAGAGCGCGGTTACGTCAGCATCGAGGAGCTGGCTCAACACTTCGCCGTCACCCCCCAGACCATCCGCCGGGACATCAACCAGCTCGCCGAGGTCGGCCTGCTGCGCCGCTACCACGGCGGCGCGGCGCACGATTCCAGCGTCGAGAACACCGCCTACAGCATGCGTGCCAGCCAGATGCGCGACGAAAAACGCCGCATCGCCGAAGCCATGGCCACGCACGTGCCGGACCAGGCGTCGCTGTTCATCAACATCGGCACCACCACCGAAGCCATCGCCCATGCCCTGCTCAATCACCACGGGCTGAAGATCATCACCAACAACCTGCACGTGGCGAACATCCTCAGCGCCAAGGACGACTTCGACGTGCTCATCGCCGGCGGCACCGTGCGCAGCGACGGTGGCGTGGTCGGCCAGGCCACCGCCGACTTCATGAAACAGTTCAAGGTCGACTACGCGCTGATCGGCATCAGCGGCATCGACGAGGACGGCACCCTGCTGGACTTCGACTTCCAGGAAGTGCGCGTGTCCCAGGCGATCATCGACAACGCGCGCAAGGTCTACCTCGCCGCCGACTCCAGCAAGTTCGGCCGCAGCGCCATGACCCGCCTCGGCTCGCTGGAACAGATCGACAGCCTGTTCACCGAAACCCGCCCCGAAGAGCCGTTCGCGCAACTGCTGGCGGCGAGCAAGGTCAAGGTCGTCATCGCCGAGTAATCGCCGCGCCGCTCTAACCACCCTACGGTCCTGAGCACCGGGCGGCCCTGCTCACCTCGTCGTAGGGTGGGTCAGGCGCACACCGCTGCCGATGCCTGACACCGTTCTCCACGCGCCGTAACCCACCGAACGTGCTGCCGCCTGACACCGCTGGTGGGTTGCGCGGATAAACCTCGAGCCAGGCGCAAAAACGGTGTGCCGCTTACCCACCCTACGGTCACGCCACGCCCGCTCGAAACGAAAACCCATCACAACTCAAAAGTTCGTATCGATTCGATTATTTTCTTTTATCGACGAAATGAACATTTCATCCCTATGAGATGGAATTATTTTTCGCTACGATGTTCGTATTCGAATATACGCGTTCGTTTTCGAGGAGATGACCATGACCGACTCCACCCGCCCACTCGCCGAGGTTTATGACGTTGCCGTGATCGGCGGCGGTATCAATGGGGTCGGCATAGCCGCCGACGCCTCCGGCCGTGGGCTCTCGGTCTTCCTGTGCGAACGCGACGACCTCGCCAGCCACACCTCCTCGGCCAGCAGCAAGCTGATCCACGGCGGGCTGCGCTACCTCGAACATTACGAATTCCGCCTGGTGCGCGAAGCCCTGGCGGAGCGCGAAGTGCTGCTGGCCAAGGCGCCGCACATCGTCAAGCCGATGCGTTTCGTCCTGCCGCACCGCCCGCACCTGCGTCCGGCCTGGATGATCCGCGCCGGCCTGTTCCTCTATGACAACCTTGGCAAGCGGGAAAAACTGCCGGCCTCGCGCGGCCTGCGCTTCGATGCGGACAGCGCGCTGAAGCCGGAGATCAAGCGCGGCTTCGAATATTCCGATTGCTGGGTGGACGACGCGCGCCTGGTGGTGCTCAACGCCATCGCCGCCCGCGAGAACGGCGCGCACATCCATACCCGCACGCAGTGCCTGAGCGCCCAGCGCAGCAATGGCCTGTGGGACGTCGAGCTGCAGCGCGAGGACGGCAGCCGCTTCTCGATCCGCGCACGCGCGCTGGTCAACGCCGCCGGTCCGTGGGTCGCCAGGTTCATCGGCGAGAACCTCAAGCAGCGCTCGCCCTACGGCATCCGTTTGATCCAGGGCAGCCACGTGATCGTGCCGAAGCTCTACGAGGGCGAGCAGGCGTTCATCATGCAGAACGAGGACCGCCGCATCGTCTTCGCCATCCCCTACCTGGGCCGCTACACGATGATCGGCACCACCGACCGCGAATACACCGGCGACCCGGCCAAGGTGCGCATCAGCGACGAGGAAATCGACTACGTGCTCGGCGTCGCCAACGCGCACTTCCGCAAGCAGCTGACCCCGGCCGACGTGCTGCACACCTTCGCTGGCGTGCGCCCGCTGTGCGACGACGAGTCGGACAACCCGTCCGCCGTGACCCGCGACTACACCCTGTCGCTGGCCACCGAGGCACACAAGGCGCCGCTGCTGTCGGTGTTCGGCGGCAAGCTGACCACTTACCGCAAGCTGGCCGAATCGGCGATGGCACAGCTCAGGCCGTATTTCCCGAACATGGGCCCAAGCTGGACCGCCATCGCCACGCTGCCCGGCGGCGAGAACATGAGCACGCCGCAAGCGCTGGCCAAGCAGCTGCAGGCCAAGATCAGCGGCCTCTCTCCGGCGCTGGCGCAGCGCTGGTCGCAGACCTACGGCGAGCGCGTGTGGAAGATGCTCGGCGAAGCACGCAGCGTGACCGACCTCGGCACCGACCTCGGCCGCGAGCTGTTCACCCGCGAGGTGGATTACCTGCGCCGCGAGGAGTGGGCGACCCAGGTGGACGACATCCTGTGGCGCCGCACCAAGCTCGGCCTGGCCTTCTTCCCGGAAGAAAAAGCCAACCTCGAGCGTTACCTCGCCACTGCCTCGGTCGAAGCCTCCGCGCCGG
>NZ_DEYR01000013.1:0-89714 GCF_002364635.1 Pseudomonas sp. UBA3153 | reverse complement strand
CAGCCCAAAACTCACGTCAACTGCTTTTTCAAGGTTTCACTCAACTTTAACAACGACACGTGCGAATGCCTTCTTGCCGGCCTGGCAGACGTGGCTTGCACCCAGCTTGAAGACGAAGTCTCGGGAAACCACTTCGCCATCCACCTTCACGCTTCCCGCACCGAGCAGGTCGCGGGCACCTGCAGCGTTCTTCACCATGCCTGCCTTATTAAGGACGGCAGCGATCGGGAGGTCCTCGGCGGAGAACAGGACCACTTCCGGCAGATCTTCCGGTAGCTCGCCATCCTTCATACGGTTACCTGCGGAACGATGTGCGCCTGCAGCAGCTTCCTCACCATGGAAGCGGGCGACGATCTCTTCGGCCAGCTTGATCTTGATGTCGCGGGGATTTGCACCGCGCGCGATGTCACTGCGAAACGCCTCGATCTCTTCAAGGCTGCGGAAGCTCAACAGCTCGAAGTAACGCCACATGAGCGCATCGGGAATCGAGACCAGCTTGCTGTACATGACTCCCGGCGCTTCCTGGATGCCGACATAGTTACCCAGCGACTTGGACATCTTCTTCACCCCGTCCAGCCCTTCGAGCAGCGGCATGGTGAGGATGCATTGCGCCGGCTGGCCATAGGCACGTTGCAGCTCGCGCCCCATCAGCAGGTTGAACTTCTGATCGGTGCCACCGAGCTCGACGTCAGCCTTCAGTGCGACGGAGTCGTAGCCCTGTACGAGCGGATAGAGGAACTCATGGATCGCGATGGGCTGGTTGGTCGAGTAACGCTTGCTGAAATCGTCGCGTTCGAGCATCCGTGCCACGGTGTACTGCGAGGCCAGGCGGATGAAATCGGCCGGGCTCAACTGATCCATCCAGGTGGAGTTGAAAGCCACCTCGGTGCGCGCCGGGTCGAGAATCTTGAACACCTGAGCCTTGTAGGTCTCGGCATTTTCGAGCACCTGCTCGCGCGTCAACGGTGGACGCGTGGCGCTCTTGCCACTGGGGTCGCCGATCATCCCCGTGAAGTCACCTATAAGGAAGACCACCTGGTGACCCAGCGCCTGGAACTGCCGCAGCTTATTAATAAGCACGGTGTGACCGAGGTGCAGATCAGGAGCAGTCGGGTCGAAACCGGCTTTGATCCTCAGCGGACGCCCCAACTTGAGCTTCTCGATCAGCTCGGCTTCAACAAGGATCTCTTCCGCGCCGCGCTTGATCTGCGCGAGCTGTTCTTCCACAGACTTCATGGCATGACTCGATAGGTGTTTGACGAAGGGGAGCAACCATACAAGATCAGCTCCGAAAAACAAATTTCACCCTGGTGGCAGCGTGATGGCCGGGCAAAAGACCACAGCATTCAGGGTTGCCTCGAGGAAATTTTGGTTATATTTTAGACAGTTATTTCGTAGCCAAAATCACCAGACGCCATATGACGCATAATGTTTCCAAAGCAGAGCTCTACCCGAAAAGCCACATCCTGGCTGCCAGTGGTATAGCCGCATTGCTTAGCCTGGCACTGCTGGTATTCCCTTCTCGCGAAGTTGAAGCGAAAAGGACGAATCTGGACCTGGAGCTCACTACTCCCAGCCAGGAAATTCCTCAGGAAGATGCCACCCTGCAGTCGGAAGTCGCCGACGAACAGCAAGTAGCCGCATCGCCTTTCGCCGAAATCGAAACGGCGGACTCCGAACAGAGCGCTGATGCCGAGTCGAGCGAGTCTGACGACACCTCCGCGGCCAGCAACGAGGCGCCTGCCGACCCTTCCATCAAGGTCGTCAGGGTAGGCAATGGCGACACCCTGTCCACCGTGTTCGCCAAGGTCGGCCTGTCCGCCACCGCGCTGCACGAAGTGCTCGACAGCAGCAAGGATGCCAAGACCCTTGGCCGTTTGAAGGTCGGCCAAGCGCTGGAATTCAAGCTCACCCCTGACGGCCAACTGGAAAGCCTGCACTCCCAGCTTTCGGACATGGAGCGCGTCAGCCTCGCCAAGAGCGGCAGTGGTTACGTGTTCAAGCGTGAGCTGGCCAAGCCCGACGTGCGCAGCGTCTATGCCCATGGCGTGATCGACAGTTCGCTGTTCATGTCTGCCAAGCGCGCCGGCCTCTCCCACGACCTGACCATGGACCTGGCAAACATCTTCGGCTACGACATCGACTTCGGCCAGGATCTGCGCGAGGGCGACGAATTCGAAGCCATCTACGAAGAGAAGATGCTCGACGGCAAACGCGTAGGCACCGGCAGCATCCTCGCCGCGCGCTTCGTCAACCGCGGCAAGACATTCAGCGCCATTCGCTACACCAACAAACAGGGTGTAAGCAGCTACTACACCGCCGACGGCAACAGCATGCGCAAGGCCTTCATCCGCACTCCGGTGGATGTCGCGCGAATCAGCTCGCGTTTCTCGATGGGCCGCAAACACCCGATCCTCAACAAGATCCGCGCGCACAAGGGCGTCGACTACGCCGCGCCGCGCGGCACGCCGATCAAGGCAGCCGGCGATGGCAAGGTCCTCCTCGCCGGGCGCAAGGGCGGCTACGGCAATGCCGTGATCATCCAGCACAACCAGCGCTATCGCACGCTGTACGGCCACATGCAGGGTTTCGCCAAGGGTATTCGCAACGGCGTTACCGTGAAGCAGGGCCAGGTGATTGGCTACATCGGCACCACCGGGCTATCCACCGGCCCGCACCTGCATTACGAATTCCAGGTCGACGGAACCCAGGTCGACCCCCTGAGCATCAAGATGGCGATGGCCGACCCCATCAGCAGCGGCGAGAAGCAGCGCTTCCTGCAGCAAAGCAAGCCACTGCTCGCCCGCATGGAGCAGGAAAAAGCCACCATGCTGGCCCTCAACAACAAGCGCTGAGCCATGGCGCTTTACCTCGGCGTGATGTCCGGCACCAGCCTCGATGGTCTGGACATCGCGCTGATCGAGCAGCACACCCAGCCCAGGCTGCTCGCTTGCCTCTATATCCCGATGCCGCCTTCCCTTCGCAGCGATCTGCTCAGCCTCTGCACCTCAGGGGTCGACGAACTGGCGCGCGCCTCGCTGGCGGAGAATCAGTGGGTCGAGCTGGCGGCCCAGGGCATTCAGCAACTGCTCGCCAAGCAGAAACTCGACGCCGCCGACATCCGTGCGATAGGCAGCCATGGGCAGACGGTTCGCCACGAACCGCTTCGCGGCTTCAGCGTGCAGATCGGCAATCCGGCGCTGCTCGCCGAGCTGACGGGGATTACCGTGATCGGCGACTTCCGCCGGCGCGACGTCGCCGCCGGCGGTCAGGGCGCACCGCTGGTTCCGGCCTTCCATCAGAGCCTGTTCAGCGACCTTGGACATCCGCGCGCGGTGCTCAACGTCGGTGGCTTCAGCAACCTGAGCCTGCTGCATGCGGACGGCTCGGTGAGCGGCTTCGACTGCGGTCCGGGGAATGTGCTGATGGATGCCTGGATTGGTCGGCAACTCGGCGACGCCTTCGATGCCGACGGCGATTGGGCCGCCAGCGGCACGCTGGATGAGGCACTGCTCGAACAGCTGCTGGCCAACGAATTCTTCCAGGCCCGGGGGCCGAAAAGCACCGGGCGCGAGTTGTTCAACTTGGCCTGGCTGGAAGACCACCTGGCGCAGCACCCCGCCGTCGCAGCCGCCGATGTGCAGCGCACGCTGCTCGAACTGACGGCCCTGAGCATCGTCGACTCGCTGCGCGCCGCCCAGCCGCATACGCATGAACTACTGGTCTGCGGTGGCGGTGCGCACAACCGGGCACTCATGCAGCGCCTGGCGCAATTGCTTCGCGGAACGACGGTGGCTAGCACCGAAGCCTATGGCGTGTCGCCGGATTGGGTCGAAGCGATGGCGTTCGCCTGGCTGGCGCATTGCTGCCTGGAGCGGATTCCAGGCAACCGCCCCGAAGTCACCGGGGCACGCGGTCCGCGTGTGCTGGGCGCGATCTATCCGGCCTGAAGCGCAGAAACGAAAACGCCGTGCAGTGCACGGCGTCGACAAGGCGAAGCGGCGTCAGATCGAGAAGGATTGGCCACAGCCGCAGGTGGTGGCAGCGTTGGGATTGTTGATGACGAATCGCGACCCTTCCAGGCCTTCCTGATAATCCACTTCGGCGCCGGCCAGGTACTGGAAGCTCATCGGATCGACCACCAGGCTGACCCCTTCGCGCTCAATGATGGTGTCATCGTCCGCGGTGTCTTCATCGAAGGTGAAACCGTACTGGAAACCGGAACAGCCGCCACCCGTCACGAAAACGCGCAGCTTCAGACGAGGGTTGCCTTCCTCATCGATGAGGTTCTTCACCTTGCTCGCAGCACCCTGCGAAAACAGCATGGCAGTAGGGGTGAAGGTTTCGACGCTCATGTTGCATATCTCCCGGCGTTACGCTGCCTGAACTGCATTGGGGCCTGCCATTATCCGCTTACCCCAGAAAATCGGTCAACTATTCTGCGATCTGCCCCACTTGCCGTATGAAGACGGAGCTTCTTTCGATGATACGTCCGTGCACATTCCGCGGCCAACCGGCGTGGTGACGGGCGGGAGCGGTGCAACTACTATCTGCGCACCGTGACTACCTGGAAGCACCCCGATGCTCTATCTCTGGATCAAAGCGCTGCACATCATTTCCATCGTCTGTTGGTTCGCTGGGCTGTTCTACCTGCCCCGGCTGTTCGTCTATCACACCAGCAGCGAGGATGCGGCCAGCCGCCAACGCTTCTGCGTCATGGAGCGCAAGCTCTACCGCGGCATCATGCTGCCGGCGATGATCGCCACCCTGGTGTTCGGCATCGGCCTGCTGTCGATGAACCCGGGCCTGCTCAAGGGCGCCGGCTGGCTGCACGCCAAGCTGACCCTGGTGGTCCTGCTGATCGGCTACCACCATGTCTGTGGCGCGCAGATCAAACGCTTCGCCCGCGGCGAACCGGGCCGCAGCGAGACCTTCTACCGCTGGTTCAATGAAATTCCGGTACTGTTCCTGATCGCCATAGTGATCCTAGTGGTGGTCAAACCCTTCTGACCCATAACAAGAGAAAACGCCATGTCCCTGCCCGCCTCGCTCGATCAACGCCTGCGCCTGCCCCTGATGGCGGCGCCGATGTTCCTGGTGTCCAATCCCGCGCTGGTCCTCGCCTGCTGCCGCAATGGCATCATCGGCAGCTTTCCCGCGCTCAACCAGCGTGACAGCGAGGGCTTTCGCGCCTGGCTGGAAGAGATCCAGGCAGGCCTGGCAAGACAGCAGGAACCGGCACCCTTCGCCGTCAACCTTATCGTCCATCCGACCAACCCGCGCCTGCAGGCAGACCTGGCGATCTGCGTCGAGAAGAAGGTGCCCATCGTGGTGACCAGCCTGGGCGCGGTGAAGGACGTGGTCGACGCCGTGCACAGCTATGGCGGCCTGGTGTTCCACGACGTCACCACCCGTCGGCACGCCGAGAAAGCCGCCGAAGCCGGCGTCGACGGGCTGATCGCGGTGGCCGCCGGAGCCGGTGGTCACGCCGGCACCTGGAGTCCGTTTGCCCTGATCGCCGAAATCCGGCAGTTCTTCGACAAGACGCTGCTGCTCGCCGGCTGCCTCAACCACGGCCACGAGATTCTCGCCGCGCAACTGCTCGGCGCCGACCTCGCCTACCTGGGCACGCGTTTCATCGCCACCGCCGAAAGCGATGCCGGCGCCGACTACAAGCAGATGATCATCGGCGCCCGCGCCGCCGATATCGTCCACACCCCGGCGGTGTCCGGCGTACCGGCGAGCTTCATGCGCCAGAGCCTGGAGCGCGCCGGCTATGACCTAAAGCGACTCAACGACAAGAGCGCGGTCGACTACGGTGAGAAACTCAAGCCGATCAACGACGAAGCCAAGGCCTGGAAAACCGTCTGGTCCGCCGGCCAGGGCGCCGGCGACATCGAGGATCTCCCCAGCGTCGATCAATTGATCGCGCGCCTGGACCAGGAGTACCGCGACTCGCTGTCGCGCTGCGCTCAACTCGGCCAACGCTGGCCGAGCTGACCCCGCCTGTGACGCAGCACACGGCCCCGGAGCACCATCGCGCTGCCGGGCCTGCCTTCGTGCGAGTCCGCTTGTGCAGCCGTCGGCCGGTTATTACGCTGTGCCGGTTCCCAGCTCGTGACAAGGAAGCCCCGCATGACCGAAGCGCGTTACAAGATCGTATTCGATGGCCAGATCATGCCGGACATGACGCTGGAGACCGTCAAGGACAACCTCGCCCGACTGTTCAAGAGCGATCGCGAACGCATCGAGGCGTTGTTCGGCGGTCGGCCCCAGGCCATCAAGCGCGACCTCACCGAGGACCTGGCGGACAAGTATCTGGGCGCCCTTCAGCGCGCCGGTGCGCAGGTCCGCAAGGAGCGCGAGCAGAGCTCGGAGCTGAGCCTGGTCGAAGTCGAAGAGGCGAGCGATGCCGCCGCGCTCGCCGCCAGCGGCGACATGATCTGCCCCAAGTGCGGCCACGCGCAGGCCAAGGCGATCGAGTGCAGCGCCTGTGGTGTCGTCATCGAGAAGTACCTCGCGCGCCAGGCACAGCTCGCCGCGAGCGGCGAACTGCCCGCCCCCGCCGCCATGGAAAACACCGCCACGGCCCCCGCGGCCACGCCTTATGCGCCGCCCCGCGCGGACGTCGGCGAGACACTTCCCGAGTTCGGCGAGCTCAAAGTGTTCAGCATCAAAGGCCGCATCGGGCGCCTCCGCTACCTGGCCTGGTCGCTGGTGATGATCTTCAGTTTCCTGGTACTGCTGGGCGTGGCCGCGCTCGGCAGCAACGTCTCCGAGATCGTCGGCGCGCTGCTGATCATCGTCGTGTCGATCGCAGTCGCCGTCACCAGCGTGATGATCGCCGTCCAGCGCCTGCACGACATCGGCTGGACCGGCTGGCTGCTGCTGATCAACCTGATTCCCGTGGTCGGCAACGTGTTCGCTCTGCTGATGCTGGTGGTGCCTGGCAGCGAAGGCGTCAACCGCTATGGCCCGCCGCCACCGGCCAACAGCTTGTCGGTGAAAGTCATTTCCGGCGTACTCATCGCCATTCTGCTGTTGTCGCTGTTGATGATGTTTGCCTTCGGCGGTTTTGCCATGCTCGCCATGTACTGGGCCGCCCTCGGCAGCTGACGCGCGCCGCACCAACCCCGGGAGCCGGCTGTCCAAACGGCTCCTGTGTGGAGATTCAAATGCCCCATTACGTCCTCATCACCGGTGCCTCCAGCGGCATAGGCCTGGCCCTGGCCGAAGCCCTGGCACGGCGCGGGCGCAAGCTGATCCTGGTGGCGCGGCAGCGCGATGCGCTGGAAAGCATCGCCTGCGAGCTGACGCAGCGCTTCGGCGTCGAAGTGCTGTTCCGCACCTGCGATCTCGCCGAGCCGATCCAGCTGTCCGGGCTGCTCCACGAACTGGAGCAGAGCGAGCGGCGTATCGACCTGCTGGTGAACAACGCCGGGATCGGCTCCGGCGGCGCCTATCTGGAGCAGGACTGGAGCCGCGAGAAAACCCTGATCGAAGTGAACGTGCTGGCCCTGGCACGCCTGTGCCATGCGCTCGGCCAGCACATGCTGGCGAACGGTGGCGGGCAGATTCTCAACGTCGCTTCGGTCGCGGCCTTCCAGCCGGGCGCCTGGATGAGCAACTACTACGCGAGCAAGGCCTACGTCCTGCATTTTTCCGAGGGGCTGCGCGAGGAACTCGGCGGCCGCGGGATCAAGGTATCGGTGCTCTGTCCGGGGCCGATTCGCACCGCGTTCTGGCGCTCGGCGCAGCTGGAAATCGGACATCTGAGCGGCAGCAAACTGATGATGAGCGCGGAGGAAGTGGCGCTCCACACCGTGCGGGCGCTGGAGAAGAACCGCGCGCTGATCATCCCCGGCTGGCGCAACCGCCTGGCCACCCTGGGCCCGCGCTTCGCGCCGCGCTGGCTGGTGCGCAAGCTCGCGGCGCGGATCAATCGCGGCCTGCTCCCCGGCTGAGACTCAGTCCGCAGCCACCGTCCGCCCATGGGCCCAGGCGCACAGCGCCGCGAGGTCTTCGCTCATCACCACCGATAACGGCGAGGTGCTCTGCAGGCTGGTCAGCAGCAGGTTCTGATCGACCACCTGTTGACGCGCCTGCGCGGCGTACAGCGCGCTGACCACCGCCTGTTCGATTTCCGCACCGGAGAAACCGGCACTGGCCGAAGCCAGAGCCGTAAGGTCGAACGTCTCCGGATCGAGCTCGCGGCGCTGCAGGTGGATGCGGAAGATATCCGCGCGCACGCTCGCATCCGGCAGGTCGACGAAGAACAGCTCGTCGAAGCGCCCCTTGCGCACCAGCTCGGGCGGCAGGCGCTGGATGGCGTTGGCGGTGGCGACCATGAACACCGGCGCCTTGTGCTCGGCCATCCAGGTCAGCAGCGTGCCGAGCACGCGCTGGCTGACGCCTCCGTCCTGATCGCCGCTGGCCAGGCCCTTCTCGATCTCGTCCATCCACAGCACGCAAGGCGCCATCTGCTCGGCCATCTTCAGCGCCTCGCGCAGGTTGCGCCCGGTCTCGCCGAAAAACTTGTTGTACAGGCAGGCGAAGTCCAGGCGCAGCAGCGGCAGGCCCCAGAGTCCGGCCACCGCCTTCGCCGCCAGGCTCTTGCCGCCACCCTGCACGCCGACCAGCATCATGCCCTTGGGGCGCCCGATGCCGCTGTCGTTGAGGAAGGCGTCCTGGCGCTCGGCCAGCCAGCGCTTGAGCGATGCCAGCCCGCCGACCTCGGCGAAGCGTGCGGTGTCGTTCTCGAAATTCAGTACGCCCTCCAGGTCGAGCAACTGGAACTTGGCCTTGTTCAGCTCCGGCAGGTCTTCCTGGGTGATTGCGCCGTCGTCGCAGATCAGGTTGCGCGCCAGCGAGCGGGCTTCGCCGTGGCTCATCCCGCGCAGGTTGTTCACCACCTGCTGCAGTGTGCGGTTGTCGGTGCGCACGCGGGCGCCGCGATTGCGCTCGCTCCAGCGCGTGGCTTCGTCGCGAACGATCGCCAGCAGCTCCTCCTCCGAGGGCAGCGCCAGGTCGAAGCGGGCCGCGTAGCGCTGCACTTCCGGCGGCAGCTTCAGCGCGTGGGAGACCAGCACCAGGGTCGGCCGCTGCGCGCCCTCGGCCATGGCGATTTCCTTGAGCAGGCGCACCAGTTTCGGGTTGTCGTCGAGGAACGGATGCAGGTCGCAGAGCACGTAGAGGTTCGGCTGCGGATCAGCCTTGATCAGCTTCAGCGCCTCCTTCGGCTCCTGGGTCGGTTCCTCGTTCGCGGGCGCCGCGCCGAAGCCCAGGCGTTGCAGGCCTTCGGTGATCGACCAGAGGAACAGCCCGAGATTGCGCCGCACCGCCAGGCCGGTGAGGGTCTGCAGGACCCGCGGCTCGTCCCAGGACTCGATGACGATCAACTTGACCTTGGATTCCAGCACCAGGCCGAGATCGTGGATATCGTTCTTCACACTGACTCCTTGTGGCGCGCGGGTTGGCCGGTCCTGCGCGCGTGGTTACACTCCTCGCTCTTCCATCAGACCTGGAGCCGTCCGTGGACTGCCTATTCTGCAGGATCGTCGCCGGTGAGATTCCCGCGCGCAAGCTTTACGAAGATGACCAGGTGATCGCCTTCAACGACATCGACCCGAAAGCGCCGGTGCACTTTCTGGTGATCCCGAAGAAACACATCGCCACCCTGCACGACCTCGGCGAGCAGGAGGACAAGGCCCTCGCGGGGCACATCCTCTTCACCGCGCAGAAACTCGCCCGCGAGCAGCGCTGCGACGAGGGTTTCCGGGTGGTGATGAACTGCAACGAACTGGGCGGCCAGACCGTCTACCACATTCATATGCACGTACTGGGCAAGCGCCCCATGAGCTGGCCGCCGGGCTAGCCAACGGCCTCTGCGTTGATCTGTCCCAACCCGGCGCCAAGCCCCGCGGCTTAAACTTGCCGCCCTCGTTCGTTCTGGAGTTCGTCATGTCCGATGCGCGTCACTACACCCCGGTCGATCGCCTGCTGCTGCAGGCCAACACCGCCCTGCGCACCCTGCTGCCGTTCACCGGGCAGCCCTATCGCCCATCGCCGGCCCTGCTCAAGGACGAAGTGGCTCTCGAACCCAGCCAGACCCGTCATGTCGCCGGCCTGATGCGCATCAACCACACCGGCGAGGTCTGTGCCCAGGGCCTCTACCAGGGCCAGGCGCTCACCGCCAAGCTGCCGGCGATCCGCAAGGCGATGGAACACGCCGCCGAGGAAGAAATCGATCACCTTGCCTGGTGCGAACAGCGCATCCGCGAGCTGGGCAGCCACACCAGCGTGCTCAACCCGGTGTTCTACGGGCTGTCGTTCGGCGTCGGCGCGGTCGCCGGGCTGATCAGCGACAAGGTCAGCCTGGGCTTCGTCGCCGCCACCGAGGACCAGGTCTGCAAGCACTTGGACGAGCACCTCAAGCAGATTCCCCCGGAAGACCAGAAATCCCGCTCGATCCTCGAGCAGATGCGCATCGACGAGGAGCAGCATTCGACCAACGCCATCGCCGCCGGCGGGTTCCGCTTCCCGGCGCCGGTGAAGTTCGGCATGACCCTGCTGTCCAAGGTGATGACGAAAAGCACCTACCGCATCTGATCCTCGATGCAGACGAAGAAAAGGGCGCCGAGGCGCCCTTTCTTTTTGCCCGATGCGTTCGCCCGTCAGCCAAGCTCGACGATCTCGTAGTCGTGGGTGATCTCGACGCCGGCGTTGCCGAGCATGATCGACGCCGAGCAGTACTTCTCCGCCGACAGCTCGATGGCACGCTTGACCTGCGCCTCCTTCAGGCCGCGGCCCTTGACCACGAAATGCAGGTGGATCTTGGTGAACACCTTCGGGTCTTCGCTGGCGCGCTCGGCCTCGAGGAACGCCTCGCAGCTTTCCACCGGCTGGCGCGACTTCTTCAGGATGCTGACCACGTCGAAGTTGCTGCAGCCGCCCAGGCCGATCAGCACCATCTCCATCGGCCGGACACCCAGGTTGCGGCCGCCATTTTCCGGCGGGCCGTCCATCACCACCACATGGCCGCTGCCGGACTCACCGAGGAACATGGCCTCACCGGCCCACTGAATGCGTGCTTTCATCGCCGCGCTCCGCTGCTGAAAAGTGCGCCAGCTTAGCATGCCGCCTCCGCGACGCCGCAGCGCGAGCCTGGACAACGGGTGACGCCTGGGCGGCCAGAAAACGGATTGCCCGCTCCGGGACCTCTGTTAAGCTGGCGCCAGACCACCGGCTCGACGCCGGGACGTATTCCAAAGAATCTGCCTGCAAACACGACAGGACCGCGCGGACCTCTGCACTCGCCATGGCGAGGCGGAATGCTGCATCGATTGGCGCATTATTGCCGGTCAACCCCGCGGAAGCCGGCGGCCTGGAACGATTCGGGCGCGGCTACGTGTATCAACCTTGCCTCGATAACCTGCCGCTTCGGATATTCTCACGGCGTCTGGACAGCTCATCCCTCTCTCGGAAATCAGGCATGGTCGCAATCACCCTCGCTCCAAAGATCAAGAACCTCGACAGACTCCTCTCGCATTGCCATCGCCGCCGCTACGCCGCCAAGAGCACCATCATCTATGCCGGCGACCGCTGCGAAACCCTGTTCTTCATCATCAAGGGCTCGGTCACCATCCTCATCGAGGACGACGACGGTCGCGAGATGATCATCGCCTACCTCAACGCCGGGGATTTCTTCGGCGAGCTGGGCCTGTTCGAGAAGGACGATGCGGAAAAGGCCCGCAGTGCCTGGGTCCGCGCCAAGACCGAGTGCGAGGTCGCCGAGCTGAGCTACGCCAAGTTCCGCGAACTGTCCGAACGCGACCCGGAGATCCTCTACATTCTCGGCGGGCAGATGGCCGAGCGACTGCGCGCGACCACGCGCAAGGTCGGCGACCTGGCCTTCCTCGACGTCACCGGCCGCGTCGCGCGCACGCTGCTGGAGCTGTGCAAGCAGCCGGATGCGATGACCCATCCGGACGGCATGCAGATCAAGATCACCCGGCAGGAAATCGGCCGCATCGTCGGCTGCTCCCGCGAGATGGTCGGTCGCGTCCTCAAGAGCCTCGAGGAACAGGGCCTGGTCCACGTGAAGGGCAAGACCATGGTGGTGTTCGGCACACGCTGAATCCGGCGCATGAAAAAGCCGGCGCTTGGCCGGCTTTTTCATGCGCGCGAATCGCTCAGGAGGCGTCGCTGCCCAATCCGCTGCTGCGCTCGGGGAAGAACAGGCGCTGCAACTCGATGCCCGGATCGTCAGCGCGCATGAACGCCTCGCCGACCAGGAAGGCGTGCACCTCGCTAATCTGCATCAGTTCCACGTCGGCACGGTTGAGGATGCCGCTCTCGGTGATCACCAGACGCTCGCGGGGAATTCGCGGGAGCAGGTCGAGGGTGGTTTCCAGGCTCACCTCGAAGGTGTGCAGGTTGCGGTTGTTGATGCCCAGCAGCGGCGTGTCCAGTGTGGCCAGCGCGCGGTCCAGCTCGTCGCCGTCGTGGACTTCCACCAGCACGTCGAGGCCGACGACCTTGGCCGTGGCCGCCAACTCGCTCATCTGCGCATCGGAGAGCGCGGAGACGATCAGCAGGATGCAATCGGCGCCCAGCGCGCGGGCTTCGACCACCTGGTAGGGATCGATCATGAAGTCCTTGCGGATCACTGGCAGGCTGCAGGCGGCGCGCGCCTGCTGCAGGTAGACATCGGCGCCCTGGAAGAAATCGATGTCGGTCAGCACCGACAGGCAGGTCGCGCCACCGGCTTCGTAGCTGCTGGCGATCTCGGCCGGGACGAACTGCTCGCGGATCACGCCCTTGCTCGGCGACGCCTTCTTCACCTCGGCGATCACCGCCGCTTCCTTGCGCTTGACCCGCGCTTTCAGGGCCTCGGCAAAACCGCGCGGCGCATCCGCAGCGGCGGCCAGTCGTTCCAGCTCGGCGAGGCTCACGCGTGCGCGGCGCTCGGCGACTTCCTCGGCCTTGCGGGCGAGGATCTTCTCCAGCACGGTGGGCACGCTCATGCTTCGTTCTCCTGCTTGAATATGCCGGTGAAGGCGACCAGCTCGTTCAGTTTTTCCCAGGCCAGGCCGGTATGCACGGCGTCGTGCGCCAGGCGCATGCCGTCCTCGAGGCTGCTCGCATGCCCGGCCACGTAGAGCGCGGCGCCGGCGTTGAGGACGATCATCTCTGCGGCCTTGTGGCCGTTGTCGCTCTTGCGGCGGCCCAGGGCGTCGCGGATCAGCGCCAGCGACTCGGCGGCGCTGGCCACGGTCAGGCCGATCAGGCTCTGGCTCTTGATGCCGAAGTCTTCCGGCTGGATCTGGTATTCGCGCACCGATCCCTCGAACAGCTCCGCGACGTAGGTCGGCGCGGCCAGGCTGATCTCGTCCAGCCCGTCCTGCGCGTGCACCACCAGCACGTGCTCGCTGCCCAGGCGCGCCAGCACCTCGGCCATCGGCCGGCACAACGCCTGGCTGAACACGCCGACCACCTGGCGCTGCACGCCGGCCGGGTTGGTCATCGGCCCGAGCAGATTGAACAGCGTGCGCAGGCCGAGCTCGCGGCGCGGGCCGATGGCGTGCCTCATCGCGCCATGGTGCGACGGGGCGAACATGAAGCCGACGCCGACGGTCTCGACGCAGCGCGCCACCTGTTCCGGCTTGAGGTCGAGGTAGACCCCGGCGGCCTCCAGCAGATCGGCACTGCCGCTCTTGCCGGATACCGCGCGGTTGCCGTGCTTGGCGACGCGCCCGCCGGCCGCCGCGACGACGAAGGCCGCGGCGGTGGAGACGTTGAAGATATTCATCCCATCGCCGCCGGTGCCGCAGGTGTCGACCAGGCGTTCGGCGTCGATGTGCACCGGCGAGGCCAGCTCGCGCATCACCTGCGCGGCGCCGACGATCTCGTCGATGGTCTCGCTCTTCATGCGCATGCCCATGAGGAACGCGCCGATCTGCGCATCGGTGCACTGGCCGGTCATGATCAGGCGCATCACGTCCTGCATCTCGGCGGTGTTCAGGTCAAGCTGGTTGACCACCCGGTCGAGGGCTTCCTTGATGTTCACCCGCGTACCCCGCCGGTCTGCTTGAGGAAATTGGCGAACAGTTCGTGGCCCTGCTCGGAGAGGATCGATTCGGGGTGGAACTGCACGCCTTCGACGTTCAGCGTCTTGTGCCGCAGCCCCATGATCTCGTCCACCGAACCGTCGTCCAGACGCGTCCAGGCGGTGACTTCCAGGCACTCGGGCAGGGTCTCGAGCTTGACCACCAGCGAGTGGTAACGGGTCACGGTCAGCGGGTCGTTGAGCCCGGCGAACACACCCTGGTGCTCGTGGTAGACAGGGCTGGTCTTGCCGTGCATGACCTGGCGCGCGCGCACTACGTCGCCGCCGAAGGCCTGGCCGATGCCCTGGTGGCCGAGGCACACGCCGAGGATCGGCAGCTTGCCGGCGAAATGGCGGATCACCTCGAGCGACACACCGGCCTCGGTCGGTGTGCAGGGGCCGGGGGAGATCACGATGCGCTCGGGGTTCAGCGCCTCGATCTCGGCCAGCGTCAGTTCGTCGTTGCGCACGACCTTCACCTCGGCACCCAGTTCACCGAGGTACTGCACCACGTTGAAGGTGAAGGAGTCGTAGTTGTCGATCATTAAAAGCATGGAGCCCACCTCTGGATTCGGATCGCGCCTCGGCAAGGGGAATCGATGTACCGGCTTGCTGAAGCAGCGAAGGTGCCGGTGGGTATCGTCTTGCGGAGGCAGGAGTTGCAGCCCGGCAGTGTCCGGGCGAACGGAATCAGGCGCGCCAGCGCCAGCGGGCGTGGGCTTTGATGACTCGCATCAGGAGGGTGCTGGATGTCACGGGCTTGTCTCGGATTTAGCTGCCCGCACAGTAGCCCAGCCGGGGCCTTCGCTGCAATAACGCCGTGGGCGAACGGACCGCCGCGACACGCTCATCAGGCGTCCTGAACGGCGCGCGCGCGGCCACGGAAGAAGTACAGGGCATCGATGAAGCGTTCGCCCTGGGCGCGGTTTTCCACCTGGAAGGCGTTCAGCGCGGCGCCGTCGGTGTTGATCAGCAGGACCTCGTAGTTCCGCGCGCCGCCGAGCAGTCGCGCCTCGCCGAGGTTGCCGAAATACAGGCGCTCGCTGTCCGCCGGCTCCGCGCCGGCGACGTCAGAGGCCAGCGCCGCCGAGCCCAGCGAGGCCGCCGAGCCGAAGCCGGTGACCGGCGCGATGATGCCGTTGCCGAACCACAGGTAGGTCTGGGTGAATTCCAGGGCGTCGGCGCGCAGGCCGGGGCGATTGGCGCGCACCACCTGCTCGATCACCTGGCGTGCTTCGCCCTCGCTGATCGGCGCCGGCGAGTGGGCAATGGGTGTGGACGCACATCCGCCGAGCAGGAGCGCGGCGGCGAAGAGGAAGAATAGGGTGCGGAGGGGGGGGGTCTTTCGCATCGTCTGAGTCCTTGTCGATACGGGGGCCGGGAGGTTCCGCCGGTAGTGGCGAAACCCTGGCCCCTTCTCCGGATCAGACGCCGTCGTCGACGCTTTGTTCGGCCAGGGCGACGGCGCGGAACATGGCGCGGCGCTTGTTCAGCGTCTCCTCCCATTCCAGTGCCGGCACCGAGTCGGCGACGATCCCGGCGCCGGCCTGCACGTGCAGCTCGCCGTCCTTGATCACCGCGGTACGGATGGCGATGGCGGTGTCCATGTTGCCGTTCCACGCCAGGTAGCCTACCGCGCCGCCGTAGACGCCGCGCTTGACCGGCTCCAGCTCGTCGATGATCTGCATGGCGCGCACCTTCGGCGCGCCGGACAGCGTGCCGGCCGGGAGGATCGCGCGCAGCGCGTCCATCGCGCTCATGCCGTCCTTCAGTTGGCCGGTGACGTTGGAGACGATGTGCATGACGTTGGAGTAGCGCTCGATCACCATCTTCTCGGTGACCTTCACCGTGCCGGTGTCGGAGACGCGGCCGACGTCGTTGCGGCCGAGGTCGATGAGCATCAGGTGCTCGGCGACTTCCTTGGCGTCGGAGAGCAGGTCCTTCTCCAGCGCGAGGTCCGCTTCCTCGTTGGCGCCGCGCGGGCGGGTGCCGGCGATCGGGCGCACGGTGACCAGGCCGTCCTCGACGCGCACCAGCACTTCCGGCGAACTGCCGACCACGTGGAAGTCGCCGAAGTTGAAGAAGTACATGTACGGCGTCGGGTTGAAGCAGCGCAGCGCGCGGTACAGATCGATCGGCGCGGCCTTGAACGGGATCGACATGCGCTGCGAGATCACCACCTGCATGCAGTCACCGGCGAGGATGTAGTCCTTGATGGCGCCCACCGCGCGCTCGTAGTCGTCGCGGCTGAAGCTGGAGCGGAATTCCGGCTCGCTGACGGCGGCGGCGTTGAAGTCCAGCCCCAGGCGCGGCGCGATCGGCTGGCGCAGCGTGGCGCGCAGGACCTTCAGGCGCTCCAGGCCCTTCTCGTAGGCGCCCTCCTCGGCCGGATCGACCAGCACGATGGCGTGCAGCTTGCCGGCCAGGTTGTCGAACACCACCACCGCGTCGGAAACCATCAGCAGGATGTCCGGCGTGCCCAGCGGGTCGGGATTCGGGCAGTGGGCGAGTTTCTTCTCCACGTAGCGCACGCTGTCGTAGCCGAAGTAGCCGACCAGGCCGCCGTCGAAGCGCGGCAGGTTGGGCAGCGTCGGCACCCGGTAGCGCGCCTTGAACTGCTCGACGAAGGCCAGCGGGTCGTCGCTTTCCAGCGCCTCTACCTCGCGGTCGTCCTTGCTGACCCGGACCTGGTTGCCGTGGGCGCGCAGCACGGTGCGGCACGGCAGGCCGATGATCGAGTAGCGGCCCCATTTCTCGCCGCCCTGCACGGACTCCAGCAGGTAGGAGTGCGGCGCATCGGCCAGCTTCAGGTACAGCGACAGCGGCGTGTCGAAGTCGGCCAGGGTTTCGAAGGCCAGGGGAATGCGGTTATAGCCGGCAGCGGCCAGACACAGGAATTCTTCGCGGGTCATGATCAGTCTCGTGGCAAAACTAGGTAAGAAGGTCGCAGCAAACGCCGGAAGGACCGGCCGGAACGGATCAGGCGCGCCAGCGCCAACGGGCCAGAGCCTTGATCACTTTCATCCAGAGTTTGCCGGTGACCACCACGTTCTGATCTCGCAAGGCGGGGGGATTGAAACGAGCGGCCACGTTAGCGCAGGGCCATGGGCGAATCAACTCGGCAGCAGTTCGCGCAGGTCATCCAGCACCAGGTCCGGGTTTTCGTTCTCGATCGGCTCGCCGTGGTTGTAGCCGTAGCGCAGGCCGACGCAGCTCACCGCCGCCGCGCGCGCGGCACGGATGTCGTTGCGCGAGTCGCCGACGAACAGCGCCTGCGCCGGCTCGACCTCGGCCAGGCGCAGCACATGCAGCAGGCCGGCGGGGTCGGGCTTCTGCCGGGGCAGCGTGTCGCCGCCGACGATCCAGCGGAAATGCCCACCCAGGCCGAGCTCATCCAGCAACGGTTCGACGAAGCGCTCGGGCTTGTTGGTGATCACCGCCAGCGCCACGCCCTGCGCCTTGAGCCAGGCCAGGGTGTGCGCCACGCCGGGATAGACGGTGGTCAGCGCGTGGCCACCGGCATAGGCCTGCATGAACAGTCCCAGCGCGTGCTCGGCCTCGCCGGCATCGACGCCGGCGTGATCCATCTGCCCGGCCAGGGCGCGGCGCACCAGAACCGGCGCGCCGTTGCCGATCCAGTCGCGCACCCGCTCGACGCCGGCCGGCGCGCGGCCGAGCTGGGCCAGCATGCTGTCGATCGCGGCGGCGAGGTCGGGCACCGAGTCGACCAGCGTGCCGTCGAGGTCGAACATCACCAGGCGCGGCAATGCGTCGGGGAACAGCCGCTGCAGTCCGTTCATCCGCGGGCCTGGGCCAGCTCGGCGCGCATCGCGTCGATCACCGCCTTGTAGTCGGGCTGGCTGAAGATCGCCGAGCCGGCGACGAAGGTGTCGGCTCCGGCGGCGGCGATCTCGCGGATGTTCTGCACGTTCACGCCGCCATCGATCTCCAGGCGGATGTCGCGGCCGCTGGCATCGATCAGCGCGCGTGCTTCACGCAGCTTGTTCAGCGTGCCGGGGATGAACTTCTGCCCGCCGAAGCCGGGGTTCACGCTCATCAGCAGGATCATGTCGACCTTGTCCATCACGTACTTCAGCGCGTCCAGCGAAGTCGCCGGGTTGAACACCAGGCCGGCCTTGGCGCCACCGCTCTTGATCAGCTGCAGCGAACGGTCGACGTGCTCGGAGGCTTCCGGGTGGAAGGTGATGTAGCTGGCGCCGGCCTCGATGAAGTCGCCGATGATGCGATCCACCGGCTTGACCATCAGGTGCGCGTCGATCGGCGCGGTGACGCCATACTTACGCAGCGCCGCGCAGACCATCGGGCCGATGGTCAGGTTGGGCACGTAGTGGTTGTCCATCACATCGAAGTGAACGATGTCGGCACCGGCGGCGAGCACCTTGTCGACGTCTTCACCCAGGCGGGCGAAGTCGGCGGAAAGGATCGACGGGGCGATGGCGTAGGGTTGCATGGGGCACCTGCTGGGCTCGTCACGGAAGGCGCGCATTGTACCCGCTCCGCCCGGGCAGACGTAGGCCGGTGGTGCGCATGGCACCCCATACGGAGCGCAGACTCCAACGTAGGGTGCGCCGCGCGCACCGATACCCAGGCTTCGGTGCGGAAGCAGCGCAAGACATCGTGCGCCACCTCGCGGTGCGCATGGCGAAACCTACGGACGAGCGTAGGATGCGCCGCGCACCATGACCGACGTTTCAGATACCGCCCAGGCAGAGGTACTTGATCTCCAGGTACTCGTCGAGGCCGTACCTGGAGCCTTCGCGGCCGAGGCCGGAGGACTTCATGCCGCCGAACGGCGCCACCTCGGTGGAGATCAGCCCGGTGTTGATCCCGACCATGCCGTACTCCAGCGCCTCGGCGACACGGAACACGCGCGACAGGTCGTGGGCGTAGAAGTACGCCGCCAGGCCGAACTCGGTGTCGTTGGCCTGGCGTACCACGTCGGCCTCGTCATCGAAGCGGAACAGCGGCGCCAGCGGGCCGAAGGTTTCCTCGCGGGCCACGTCCATCTGCGCGGTGACGCCGGTGAGGATGGTCGGCTCGAAGAAGTTGCCGCCCAGCGCCTTGCCGCCGGCCAGTATCCGCGCGCCCTTGGCGGTGGCATCGGCCAGATGGCGCTGCACCTTGGCCACCGCGTTGGCGTCGATCAGCGGACCGGTGGTGACGCCCTCGCGGGTGCCGTCGCCGACCACCAGGCGCGAAACCGCGGCGGCCAGTTTTTCGGCGAAGGCGTCGTAGACGCCGGCCTGCACGTAGATGCGGTTGGCGCAGACGCAGGTCTGCCCGGCGTTGCGGTACTTGGAGATCATCGCCCCTTCGACCGCCGCGTCCAGATCGGCGTCGTCGAAGACGATGAAGGGCGCGTTGCCGCCCAGCTCCAGCGAGAGCTTCTTCAGGGTCGGCGCGCACTGCTCCATCAGCTTGATGCCGACGCCGGTGGAGCCGGTGAACGACAGCTTGCGCACGATCGGGTTGGCGCACAGCTCGGCGCCAACCTCGCGCGAGCGCTGCGCATCGGCGGTGATCACGCTGAACAGCCCGGCCGGAATGCCCGCGCGCTGCGCCAGCTCGGCCAGCGCCAGGGCGCTGAACGGCGTCTGCGGCGCCGGCTTGAGCACCATCGCGCAGCCCGCGGCCAGCGCCGGGCCGACCTTGCGGGTGATCATCGCCGCCGGGAAGTTCCACGGCGTGATCGCCGCGGTGACGCCCACGGCTCCTTGGTGACGATGATGCGCTTGTCCGGCTGGTGGCCGGGAATGGTGTCGCCGTAGACGCGCTTGGCTTCCTCGCCGAACCACTCGAGGAAGGACGCGGCGTAGAGCACTTCGCCACGCGCCTCGCTCAGCGGCTTGCCCTGCTCGGCGGTCATGATGCGCGCCAGGTCTTCCTGGTTTTCCAGCATCAGCTCCCCCCAGCGGCGCAGCTTGAGCGAGCGCTCCTTGGCGGTGAGCTTGCGCCAGGCCGGTTGCGCGGCCTGGGCGGCGAGAATCGCGCGGCGGGTTTCGGCGCCGCCCATGTTCGGCACCGCGCCCACCGGTGAGGCGTCCGCCGGGTTGAGGATTTCGGTGCGTTCGCCGGCGTCGGCCTCGCACCATTCGCCGTTCAGGTAGGCCTGCTGGCGCAGCAGGGCCGGGTCGTTCAGTTCGATGCTCATAGCGGTTCCTAAATCTTGGGTTCCAGGCTCAGCGCCGGCGTCGGCGCCGCCGGATCGGGAGTGTCGTCGAAAGGCAGCTCGCCGGGCGCCGGCAGGTCCTTGGTGAAGGTGCCGTCGTTCTCGCCCTTGAAGAAGCGCGCGCCGTAGATCAGCAGGCAGAGGCCGACGCCGATGGCGAAGGCCCAGCCGGCGCCCTTGATCGCCAGCACCGCGCCGATCACTCCGGCGATGCCCAGGTCGCGCTGGCTACGCGCCTCCATGATGCCCAGGCGCACGCTGACGTAGCCCTGGATCAGCAGCGTCAGCGCCAGCGCCACACCGAGAATCGGCTGCACGAAGGTCACCACTGGCAACAGCAGCAGGCCGGTGTTGGTGCCCCAGCGGAACGAGCCGGTGCCGCCGTAGATCGACTTCATCGCCTTGGCGCCGCCTTTGAAGCGCTCAGTGATCACCACCTGCATCGCCGACCACTGCGGGCCGCACATGGCGATGTCCGGGCCAAGGATGCTCATCAGCGCGTTGCGCCCGCCGAAGATCAGGTGCGAACGGTTCGGGTTGAAATCGACCTTCTCGTCACGCCGCACGTGGTCGGCCTCGGCAAGGATCGCCCGGGCGCCGAGCACGTCGCCGAACACCACGAGGTAGGCGGCCAGCACCGTCGGGATGGCGGTGACGAACATCATCAGCGGCGGCATGCCGAGGCCGAATACGGTGTACTGGCTCCACAGCGTGGCGAAGTCGGGCTTGCTGATGCCCCACTGCAGGCTCGGCCAGGGCGCCTCGCCGAACAGCGGCGCAACCAGCACGGCGAGGATGATGATCGGGAAGATCCCCAGCTTGGCGAAGTTCCACCAGAAGGTGCTGCTCTTCTTCAGTTGCTGGAAGTGCTGCGAGAAGATCAGATAGAAGGCCAGGCCGATGGCGATCGAGATGGTCCAGGGGAAGCTATCGAAGCGCCCACCTTCCTTGAATACCGCGACCACCGCGGACAGGCCGGCGCCCATGATGATCCCGGCCTTGAGCGCCGAGGGCACCAGCGCGACGACCTTGCGCGCCGAGCCCGTCACCCCGAGCAATATGGAAAAAGCCCCGAGCGTCAGCTGGAAGGCAATCAGCGCGTGGATGCGCTCCGGGCCCTCCGGGAACTGCGTGCAGTAGGTCATCAGCAGCGGGATCGCCGGCGTGATCCAGCCCGGCACCACCGGATCGCCGAGCAGATGGTGCAGCAGGTAGAGCAGGCCGTTGAGCATGACCACCGCCAGCGCCACCTCGAAGGGCATGCCGAGGAACTCGGTCATCATCGGGATGGCGGCCAGGTCGACCGCGCACATCAGCAGCCCCTGCAGGTAGTCCGGCAGCTCGAAACGGTAGTGGATGAACGGCAGGCGCAGTTTGAACGGGCCCAGCGGGATGTAGGGCGCCTCGACGCCCAGGTCTTCGTTTTGCGACATGGTGGAACACCTTTTATTGGTATTGATGGTGACGGTGCAGCGCGGCAGCCCCTCGCTGGCGGCCGGATTTCACGTGACTCAGTAGGCGGCGCGGTAGATCTGCTCGATGTCGCGGGCGTTGAACTTGCGCGGGTTGTTGCGCATCAGGCGGTCGATCTTGCTGGCCTCTTCGGCCATCTGCGGGATCGCATCCTCGGGTACGCCGAAGGCGCGCATGCCCTTGGGAATCTCCACCGCGGCGCACAGCGCGGCCATCGCCTGCACCGCGCGCTCGGCGGCGTCGAGGTCGGACAGCCCTGCAACCGGCTCGCCCATGGCTTCGGCTATGTCACGGAAGCGCTCGACGCAGGCCAGCTTGTTCCAGGCCATCACGTAGGGCAGCAGCAGCGCGTTGCTCTCCCCGTGGGCGATGTTGAAGCGGCCACCCAGCGGGTAGGCCAGCGCGTGTACCGCGCCGACGCCGGCGTTGCCGAAGGCCATCCCGGCCATCAGGCTCGCGGTGGCCATGTCTTCGCGGGCCTGGATGTCGTTGGGGTTGGCGTAGGCCTTGGGCAGCGACTTGGCGATCAGCCTGATCGCGCCGATGGCCAGCGAATCGGTGATCGGCGAGGCGTTCAGCGACAGGTAGGACTCGATCGCGTGCACCAGCGCATCGACGCCGCTGGCCGCGGTCACGCCGCGCGGGCAGGTCAGGGTCATCAGCGGGCTGACCAGCGCCACGTCGGGCAGCAGATAGTCGGAGACGATGCCCTTCTTCAGCTGCGCTTCCTTATCCGAAAGGATCGCCACATTGGTGACTTCCGAGCCGGTGCCTGCGGTGGTCGGGATGGCGATCAGCGGCGGGCCCTTGCGCTTCACCTGGTCGACGCCGAAGAGTTCTTCCAGCCTGCCCTCGTGGCCGGCGTAGGCGGCGACGCTCTTGGCGATGTCGATGGCGCTGCCGCCGCCGACGCCGATCAGCCCGTCGTGGCCACCCTGGCGATAGGCCTGGGTGCAGTCTTCGACGATGGCGATTTCCGGCTCGGG
The DNA here is from genome assembly GCF_002364635.1 of Pseudomonas sp. UBA3153. Classification (NCBI taxonomy): domain Bacteria; kingdom Pseudomonadati; phylum Pseudomonadota; class Gammaproteobacteria; order Pseudomonadales; family Pseudomonadaceae; genus Pseudomonas; species Pseudomonas sp. UBA3153. Next base: position 66,958 of record NZ_DEYR01000013.1, on the reverse strand, counting down.
CTTGACCTGATCGAAGAGACCGTAGGGGCGCCCGCCGAGCTGGCTGAGCACCTGGTCGACGGTGCCCGACTGCACGAGGATGGCGTCGGTGACGATCAGCGGGTTGTGGATGTTCAGGCGGGTCAGTTCGGCATCCAGCTGCTCGACGGCGGAGCGCCCGGTCAGCAGCTTGTTGGCGATCTTGAATGCGGCGATGGTCATCGGCTTCACCTTGTTGTTCGTTATGGGAGGTGGACGCCGACCATTGCCAAAGCTGTGCCAGATTGTCGCAGACCGCGCTGCGCCTGGCGCGCGGCCCTCTCAAGCCCCTCGCGAACGCAGGGACATGATTGGTTTTCTACTCGCTGAAGCGGGCATTGATTGAAAAGCTAATCGCTGCGCTCCCAGCGTTTCATCTTCTGCACCACCGTCGCCTGGCTCACGCCCAGCGCCTTGGCCGCCAGCCGGGTGGTCTTGTGGCGCTGCAGCGCCTGGCGGATCGCCAGCCGTTCGGCGCGCTCGACGATGCGCCGCAGGTCGAGGTCGGCGCCCTCGGCCGGCAGCAGCCCCGCGCGGCATTCCTCCGGCAGGTCGAGGGTTTCGATGCGCGCGCCGGAGCAGGTCACCACCAGGCGCTCGACGACGTTGATCAGCTCGCGGATGTTTCCCGGCCAGGGGTAATCGAGCAGCAGGTCGACCGCCTCCAGGCTCCACTGCAGCTCGCGCCGGTGCCGTGCGTTGAAGTGCTCCAGGTAATAGTCGAGCAGCGGGCGGATTTCCTCGCGGCGCTCACGCAGCGGCGGAATGCCGATGGGCACCACGTTGAGCCGGTAGAACAGGTCGGCGCGAAAGCCGCCCTCGGCCACCATCCGCCGCAGGTCGCGGTGGGTGGCGGTGATCACGCGCACGTCGACTTCCTTCAGCTCCAGGCCGCCGACCGGGATGAAGCGGTTCTCTTCCAGCACCTTGAGCAGCTTCACCTGCAGCGCCAGCGGCAGGTCGCCGATCTCGTCGAGGAACAGGGTGCCGCCATTGGCCAGCTCCAGCAGGCCGCGCTTGCCCTTCGCCGAGGCGCCGGTGAAGGCACCTGGCGCGTAGCCGAACAGTTCGGCCTCGACCAGGTGCTCGGGCAGCGCGCCGCAGTTCAGCGAGAGGAAGGGTTCGGCGGCGCGCGCGCTGGCGTTGTGGATGAACTGTGCGACCAGCGTCTTGCCGACCCCGGTCTCGCCCTGCAGCAGCACTTTCACGTCGCTGGCGGCAACCTGCCGGGCCAACGCGAAAACCGCGCCGGCGACCTCCTGGCTGGCCACCAGCGGCGAGTGCAGCAGGTCGTCGCGCGGCCCTGCGTGCAACTGCGCGGTGCTGCTGCGCAACTGCTTGAGCTGCTGCAACTCGTCCCGCTCGTGCTTCATGCGCAGCAGCTCGGTCATGTCGCGCACCGCGCTGACCACGTAGCGGATGCGCCGGTCGGCCTCGAGGATCGGCGAGGCGCTGACCAGCAGCTGCTTGCCGTTGCCCAGGCTCTGCATCACCGAGAACGGCTTGCCTTCCTTGAGCACGCGCAGGGAAGCGGATTGCGAGATCACGCCCTCGCGCACCAGGTCCTGCATGTTGCGGCCGACCAGTTCGTCGCTGCTCAGTCCGGTCAGGCGCTGGTAGGCACGGTTGATCTTCAGCGTGGTGCCGGCGGCGTCGGTGATGTAGACGCCGTCGTGCAGGGCGTCGAGCAACTCTTCGAAACTGGGATCGTTGAGGTCCATGCGGCCTCTCCTGCCGGGCGGGCGGAAAAGCCGCAGAGTGTACCGGCCGAAGCGAGCAGTAGACACGCGGTGCGCACGGCGCGCCCTACCCGCTCGCGCCGCGGGCCTGCCGTAGGTGCGCCGCGCGCACCGAGCACAAAGCGCTACTCGGCGACCGCCGTGCGCAGTTTCTCGCTGCGCCCGCGCAGCCATTCCAGCGTCAGGAGCAGCACCACCGAGAAGCCGATCAGCAGGGTCGCCGCCGCGGCGATGGTCGGCGAGAGGTTCTCGCGGATGCCGCTGAACATCTGCCGTGGCAGCGTCGCCTGCTCGGGGCCGGCGAGGAAAAGCGTCACCACCACTTCGTCGAAGGAGGTGGCGAAGGCGAACAGCGCGCCGCTGATCACCCCCGGCGCGATCAGCGGCAGGGTCACCCGGCGGAATGCGGTGAGCGGCGAGGCGCCGAGACTGGCGGCGGCGCGTACCAGGTTGTGGTTGAAGCCCTGCAGAGTTGCCGACACCGTGATGATGACGAAGGGCACGCCGAGCACCGCATGCACCAGGATCAGCGACAGGTAGCTGTTGCCCAGCCCGAGCGGGGCGAAGAACAGGTAGCTGGAGACGCCGACGATCACCACCGGCACCACCATCGGCGAGATCAGCAGGCTCATCACCAGCGCCTTGCCGCGAAACTCGCCGCGGGTCAGGCCGATCGCCGCCAGGGTGCCGAAGAGCATCGCCAGCAGGGTCGCCGCCGGCGCCACGATCAGGCTGTTGGAAAGCGCGCGCATCCACTCGCTGGAGCCGAAGAAATCGGCGTACCAGCGCAGCGAGAAGCCCTGCAGCGGATAGACCAGGAAGGTCCCGGCGTTGAACGACAGCGGGATGATCACCAGCACCGGCAGGATCAGGAACAACAGCACCAGGCCGCAGAGCAGGCGCAGGGTGTAGAACCAGACGCGCTCGACGGGGGACATGTAGGGACTCAGCATTTCTTTCTCCTCAGCCCAGGCGCAGGCGACCGGCGCCGACCAGCCAGCTGTAGACGACGTACAGGATCAGCGTGGCGAACAGCAGCAGGCCGCCGAGCGCCGTGGCCATGCCCCAGTTGATGGTGCTGTTGGTGAAGAACGCGACGAAGTAGCTGACCATCTGGTCGTTCGGGCTGCCGAGCAGCGCCGGGGTGATGTAGTAGCCGATGGACAGGATGAACACCAGCAGGCAGCCGGCGCCGATGCCGGCGACCGTCTGCGGGAAGTACACCCGCCAGAAGCTGGCGAACGGGTGGCAGCCCAGGGAGATGGCCGCGCGCATGTAGGTCGGCGAGATGCCCTTCATCACGCTGTAGATTGGCAGGATCATGAACGGCAGCATGATGTGGACCATGGCGATGTACACGCCGGTACGGTTGAACACCAGTTGCAGCGGCTGATCGATCAGGCCCAGCTTGAGCAGTGCGCCGTTGATCAGCCCGCCCGACTGCAACAGCACGATCCAGGCGGCGACGCGCACCAGGATCGAGGTCCAGAACGGCAGCAGCACGAGGATCATCAGCAGGTTGCTGGTGCGCGTCGGCAGGTTGGCCAGCAGGTACGCCAGCGGATAGGCCAGCGCCAGGCAGATCGCGGTGATCACCGCGCCCATCCAGAAGGTCCGCGCGAAGATGTCCAGGTAGATCGCCTGGTCCGGCGTCGCCGGCGCCACTTCGCCGAGGTCGTCGATGCGGTGGTCGACCGCGGCGAGCAGGTAGAACGGGGTCAGGCTGCTGGCGTTGCGACGGATCGCCTGCCAGTAGGCCGGGTCGCCCCAGCGCTCGTCGAGCGCCTCGAGGGCGTCCTTGTAGGAGGCCGGCTCGCTCTTGAGCGGCAGTGCGCGGGCGGTCTTCGCCATCAGGCTGCGGTAGCCGGCCAGCTCCATGTTCAGACGCTTGGAGAGATCGCCGATGGTCTGGTTCTTGCGCGCCTCGGCGAGGTCGGTGGCCAGCGCCTGGTAAACCGGCTCATCGGGCAGCGCCTTGCCGTCCCAGCTGGCGATGGCCTCGACGGTGCGCGGCAATGCGCCAACCACTTCCGGGTTGTTCAGACTGCGGTAGAGCAGCGCGCCCATTGGCACCAGGAAGGTCAGCAGCAGAAAGATCAGCAGCGGCAGGATCAGCGCCTGGGATTTCAGGCGGTTCATCCGCTCGGCACGCGCCAGGCGCTGCTTCAGGGTTGGCCCGGTGGCCTCGGTCAGGGGTACGGCGATGGCCATGGTTACTCCACAGGGTTTGCGCGATGAATGACGCCGGCGGCGCTAACCGCCGGCGTGGAATGCAGTTGCAGGATGGGTCGGGCGCAGCGATACCCGTGCCGCCACCACGATGGGTATCGCACGCTCAACCCATCCTACGCAGGCACTCGCCGCTTACTTCGCGGCCCAGGCGTTGAAGCGCTGTTCCAGTTGCTCGCCGAAGTCGGCCCAGAAGGCGACGTCCATGGCGACCTGATCCTTGATGTTCTCAGGCGTGGTCGGCATGTTCTTCAGCAGCGCCTTGTCCAGCAGCGGCACCGCCTGGGTGTTGGCAGGGCCGTAGGCGATGTTTTCCGAGTAGGTCTTCTGCTGCGCCGGCTGCACCGAATAGGCGATGAACTTGGCCGCTTCGTCCTGGTTCTTCGCGCCTTTCGGAATAGCCCAGGCGTCGAAGTCGTAGATGCCGCCGGTCCACACCACCTGCAGGTTGCTCTCCTTCTGCACGGCAGCGATGCGGCCGTTGTAGGCGGAACTCATCACCACGTCGCCGGAGGCGAGGAATTGCGGCGGCTGGGCGCCGGCTTCCCACCACTGGATGCTCGACTTAATCTCGTCGAGTTTCTTGAAGGCGCGGTCCTGGCCTTCCTTGGTGGCGAGCACCTTGTAGACGTCTGCCGGAGCGACGCCATCGGCCATCAGGGCGAATTCCAGGGTGTACTTGGCGCCCTTGCGCAGGCCGCGCTTGCCGGGGAATTTCTTGGTATCCCAGAAATCCGCCCAGCCGGTCGGCGCGCTCTTCAACTTGTCGGCGTTGTAGGCGAGTACCGTGGACCAGACGAAGAAGCCCACGCCGCACGGCTGGATGGCGCCGGGAACGAAGTCTTCGGCCTTGCCGAACTGCGCCGGATCGAGCTCCTCGAAGAGGCCCTCGTCGCAGCCGCGGGCCAGTTCCGGCGACTCCACTTCCACCAGGTTCCAAGACACGCTGTTGGTGTCGACCATGGCTTTCACCTTGGCCATTTCGCCGTTGTACTCGCCGGCGATGATCTTGTTGCCGGTGCTGCTCTGGTAGGGCGCGTAGAAGGCTTTTTCCTGCGCGGCCTTGTTCGCCCCGCCGAAGGAAATCACCGTGAGGTCGGTAGCCATCGCGTGGGCCGCACAGGTCATGCCGAGGGCGAGGGCAGTCAGTTTCAGGCGGTTGGACATGTTCTTCTTCTCTCCTAGCTGCTAGTGGGATGAAACGTGACGCCTCACCGCTACTCGGCGGCGAGCGGGTCCAGGGCGCGGACATGCTCGACGTGCCAGCCCAGCGGCAGCACGTCGCCCACGGCCAGGCTCGGGTCGAGTTCGGCGATCGGCTGCTTGACGAAGAAGTCGGCGTTGCCGCAGACCTCCAGGCGGATGCGCACGTGATCGCCGAGATAGATGAATTCCACCACGCGACCGGAGAAGCGGTTCGCGCAGTTTTCGCTGGTGCCGTTCAGGCGAACCCGTTCCGGGCGGATCGACAGGGTGACCGGCTCGCCGGGCTCGCCGACGTTCACCGCCAGCGCCTCGACCTTCTCGCCGCGTGCCAGGGCCACGGTGCAGCGATCGCCCTCGCGGCTGAGCAGCTTGCCGTTGAGCCGGTTGTTCTCGCCGATGAAGTTGGCGACGAAGGTGTTGCGCGGGAATTCGTAGAGTTCGCGCGGCGGGGCGATCTGCTGGATCTCGCCCTGATGGAACACCGCCACGCGGTCGGACATGGTCAGCGCCTCGCCCTGGTCGTGGGTCACGTAGACCACGGTGACGCCGAGGCGCTCGTGGATGTGCTTGATCTCCATCTGCATGTGCTCGCGCAGCTGCTTGTCCAGCGCGCCGAGCGGTTCGTCCATCAGCACCAGCTGCGGCTCGAAGACCAGCGCTCGGGCCAGGGCCACACGCTGCTGCTGGCCGCCGGAGAGCTGCGCCGGGTAGCGATGGCGGAAGGCGTCGAGCTGCACCATCGACAGCGCGCGCTTGACCCGCTCGCTGGCATCGCTGCGGTTCATGCCGCGCACCGAGAGCGGGAAGGCGAGGTTCTCGGCCACCGTCATGTGCGGGAACAGCGCGTAGTTCTGGAACACCATGCCGATGTCGCGCTTGTGCGGCGGCACGTTGTTCAGGCTGCGCCCGGCGAGGAGGATTTCGCCGTTGGTGGGCGTCTCGAAGCCGGCCAGCATCATCAGGCTGGTGGTCTTGCCGGAGCCGGACGGCCCGAGCAGGGTGAGGAATTCGCCTTTGCGAATGTCCAGGTTGAGGTCTTTGACGATCAGCGACTCGCCGTCGTAACTCTTCTGCACACCGCGAAAACTGACCAGTGTGTCGCTGCCTTGAATCTCGGCCATGAACCGCACCCTTCTCTCTGTCGTATGCCGTGAGCAGAGACTAGAGAAGCGCGCCGCGCGGAAAAATCGGGCGCCAGGAGAGATTCGCATCAGCCGCGCGGAAGAGACCTTGTAGGCATCGCCCTACAGTACGAAAGGACAATCGACGCGCGGCGAATACCGCGCAGCCACCGCCGCACCGCTCTCCCGCAGGTGGGCTTCAGCCCACCTCTCACAAGGACATCGGCGTATCGCGTGGGCTGAAGCCCACCCTACCGTTACCCGCCAGATTGGTACGGCCGAGCAGGCCGTTGGGTGGATCGCGCTTCATCATCGATCCACCGGGCGGTGCGACGGCGGATGAAGAGCGCCGGCTACGCGCCCCGGGCTGCGCGCCCCGATCTACCCTGCATCGGAAGGGGCGTCGGGTGGGTCGGTGTGCGAGCAGGCCCCAAGCCGGCGTCAGACCAGCTTGTGCTCCATCGCGTAGCGCACCAGGTCGGCCACCGAATGCGCGCCGAGCTTCTGCATCAGCCGCGCCTTGTGCGTGCTCACCGTCTTGCCGCTGACCGCCAGGTGCTGGGCGATCTCGTTGACGCCTTCGCCGCGCGCCAGGCGCTCGAACACCGAGAACTCGCGCTCCGACAACTGCGCGTGCGGTGGTCGCGAATCGGTCAGGCCGACCTCGAAGACCATCCGGTCGGCCAGCTCCGGGTCGATGTAGCGCCCGCCGGCGGCGACCTTGCGGATCGCCGTGAGCAGCAGCGCCGGGTCGCTGTCCTTGGTGGCGTAGCCGGCGGCACCGATCTTCAGCGCCCGCGCGGCCATCTGCGCCTCGTCGTGCATCGACAGCACCAGCACCGCCGGCGGCCTGGCCAGTGCGCGAATCCGCGGGATCGCCTCCAGGCCATTGACGCCGGGCATCGAGATGTCCAGCAGCACCACCTCGCAGGGCGTCTGCCGCAGCACGTCCATCAACTGCTCGCCGTTGCCCGCTTCGCCGACCACCTGCAGGTCCTTGGCCAGGGCGATGAGCTGCTTGATGCCCTCGCGGACGATGGTGTGGTCTTCAGCCACCAGAACCCGAATCATGCGATTTCCTCGTCCAAAGCGACCCGCACGCTGAGGGTCGTGCCCTCGCCGGGGCTGCTGTCGATGTGCAACTGGCCGCCTAGGATCAGCATACGTTCGCGCATGCCGACCAGGCCGAAAGATTTGCCCTGCCCGGCATTCTCGCCGAAGCCCTGGCCGTCGTCGCTGACGCGCAGGCACAGGCAGCCCTGCTCGACGCTCAGGCGCACCTCGACGGTATGCGCGCGGGCGTGACGCATGACGTTGGTCAGCGCTTCCTGCAACACGCGGAACAGGCCAATGGCCTTGGCGTCGGACAGCGGCGGCAGGTGCTCGGGCACCTCGACCAGGCAGGGAATTCCGCTGCGCGCCTCGAAGCGCCGCGCCTGCCACTCGATCGCCGAGGCGATGCCGGCATCGAGGATCGGTGGGCGCAGCGCGGTGGCCACGTCGCGCACCAGCTGGAACAGCTGGGCGATCAGCTTTTTCATGCTCTGCAGCCGCTCGCGCAGGCCGCTGTCGAGGTCGGCGTAGGCCAGTTCGCACATCGAGGTTTCCAGCTTGAGCACGGTGAGCATCTGCCCCAGCTCGTCGTGCACCTCGCGGGCGATGCGCGCCTTTTCCTCCTCGCGCACGCTTTCCAGGTGCGCCGACAACTGGCGCAGCTGGGCGCGGGATTCGGCCAGTTCGAGCTCGATACGCTTGTTCGCGCTGATGTCCCAGACCACGCCGTCCCACACGGCGCGACCGTCCTCGAAAAAGCGCGCGCCGGCCTTGATGTCGGCCCAGCGCAGCGAGCCGTCGCGGGTCAGGATGCGCCCCTGCCAGTGCCAGTCGCGGTCGTTGTCCAGCGCCGCCTTCTGCGTCGCGCGGTAGTCGTCGAGGTCATCGGGATGCACCAGCCCGCGAATCCCCCGGCCGCGCTCGATCAGCTCGCTCGCCGCGTAGCCGACCAGCGCCTCGCTGCCCTCGCCGATGAAGGCGAACGCGGCCGGCGCCTGGGCGTGCGGGCGCTCCAGGCGGAACACCAGGCCCGGCACGTTGGAGGCGATGCCCTTGAGCCGCGCCTCGCTCTCCTGCAATGCGGCGAGGGCCCGGCGGCGCTCGGTGACGTCGCTGAGGAACACCACCAGGTATTCCGAATCGGCGAAGCGCAGGAAGCTCAGCGACACGTCGGTCGGCAGCCAGCCGCCATCCGCGCGGCGGCAGGCGGTCTCGAAACTCAGGCCGCCGCCTTCGTCGCTGCGCGCGCGGCGCCACAGGCCGAGCCAGCGGTCCATGTTCAACTGCGGATCGAAATCACCCAGCGGGCGCTCCAGCAGGGCGCCGGGCGGATAACCGAGCATCGCCTCGGCGGCGCGGTTGGCGTAGCGGATGTGGCTGTCCCAGTTCACCCAGAGGATGCCGACCGTGCTCTGGTCGATGGAGAACTGGGTGAGGCGCAGCGCTTCCTCGGCGGCTTCGCGCAACTGGATCGCCAGGCGTGCCTCGGCCAGCCGTTTCTCCAGCCCGTGCTGCTGGCGCCGCTGCCAATAGACGAGAAATGCCGCGCAGCAGAACAGGATGCCGAGCAGCAGGCTGAGGTTCTGCCAGAAGCCAGGCGATTCGCCGAGCCGCGGATAGCGCGGCTGCAGCCAGCGCTCGTGTAACTGCTCCAGGTCCTTGGCCGGCAGGCTGCGCAGCCCGGCATCGACGATCGCCGAGAGCGGCGGCCAGTCGCGCCGGCTGGCAACGCGCAGCAACTGCGGAAAGCCGACATCGCCAACCACCGCGAGCCCGGCGAACTCCGCCTCGCGGGACAGCCGACCGAGCTGGGCTTCGTCGACCACGGCGTAGTCCACCTGCCTCTCGAGCAGCGCTCGCAACGCCTGGCGCTCGTTGTTCACCGCGACCTGGGCGATGGCGGGATAGGTGTCGCGCAGGTAATCGCTCACCGCGCTCGGCTGGCGCAGCGCCACGCTGACGCCGACCAGTTGCTCCATGTCCACCGCCGCGCCGCCCTCGCGCTCGCCGACCAACAGCTGCGGCACCCGCAAGTAGGGATCGGAAAACAGCCACAGGCGCAGCCCGGCCGGCGTCTGGCTGAGGCCCGGCGCGATGTCGATCTGTCCGCCGCGCAGGCCGCGCTCCAGGGCCGCGGCGTCCGGGTAGCTGTGCCAGCTCAGCTGCACCTGCAGCGCCGCCGCCAGTTGGTTCATCAGCTCGACGTTGAGCCCCGACAGCTGCTGGCGGCGGCGATCCAGCTCGGCATACGGCGCCTGCAGCACGATGCCGACGCGCAGTTGCGGATGCTCGCCCAGCCAGTCGCGCTGCGCGGCGCTCAGCGGCGGGTGCGCCGGCGCCGCCGCGGCGATCGCGGAAAGCGGCAGGCAGAGGACGAGGAGCAGCGAAAGCAGGCGGATCATGCGCGGGTTACCAGGACGGGCAGCCGGCATAGATTACTCCAGAGGCCGCTGCGCCTGACAAATCACCGGCGCGCCAGTACGCTGGGGCATCACCCACTCGCCCGTCCGGACCGCCGATGTCGCGCTCGATCCTGCCCCCCTTGTGCATCGCCCTGCTGCTCGGCGCCAGTGCCGTTCGCGGCGCGGAACCCGCGGCCGCGCCCGCCCCGCCGGTGGAGCGCGCGCCCCTGGAAGAACGCAGCCAGGACGAGGCCATCGCCCTGCAACGGCAATTGCCGACGGCAGAACAGCATCAGTTGGAGGCTGGCGGCGAGCGCTTCCTCGCGCTCTGGAAGCCGGCCAACAGCGCCACCCCGAGCGGCCTGGTAATCCTCCTGCCCGGCGAGGGCGAGCACCCCGACTGGCCGCGGGTGATCGGTCCGTTGCGCAGCAAGCTGGCCGACGCCGGCTGGCACACCCTCAGCCTGAGCCTGCCCGATCCGCTCGGCGACCCGTTGCCGGCGCGCGTGCCCGAAGCCATCGAGCCGGCGAAGGAAGGCGACGCGGCAAAAACCGACCCGCCGCCCGCCACCGGGGAAACGCCGCCCGCCGCCTCCGCGGAGGATCAGCGCAAGGCGCACGGCGAGCGGGTCATGGCCCGGATCCAGGCGGCCCTCGACTTCGCTGCCGGCAAGCAGGTGAAGACCGTCGTCCTACTCGGGCACGGCAGTGGCGCCTTCTGGGCGGCGAGTTTCCTGGCAGAACGCAAGCCGGCGCAGATCCATCAGTTGCTGATGGTGGAAGCCTCGGTCCCGGCCGGCTACGCACCGCCGCTGGAGGAACTGGTGCCGCCGCTCAAGCTCGCCACTGGCGACATCTATTACAAGGACCGTTACGCCGACGCCGCCCTCGCGCGGCGCCAGGCCAGCAAGCGCCTGCAGCATCCGGCCTACGCGCTGATCGGCCTGGACGCCCTGCCGGCCAACCCCGACGCCGAGCAGGAGCAGCTCGCCCGACGCATCCGCGGCTGGCTGACGCGCAATGTCGCGGAAGCCAGGAAGTGAGGCGTGCGTTCTGATGGGTGCGCATGGCGCATCTACGCCAAGTAGCGCCGCGCCGTAGGGTGCGCCGCGCCCTCCCTATCACGGCAGTCGATATGCGACGCTCCGGCAACGACTGAGCGGTAGGGTGCGCCGCGCGCACCGTAACGCACACACCGAAGCAGCGCGAAACTCGCCTAACGAAGTCCCTGCCGCTCGCGCACCAGCGCATAGGCCGCGTGCAACTCGCGGGTCTTTTCCGTGGCCTGGCGAACCTGGGCCTCACTGGCGCCGCCACCGGCCAGCTTGTCCGGGTGATGCTGGCTGAGCAGCCGGCGGTAGGCGCGCTTGATCACCGCCAGGTCGCTGTCGGCGGGAATGCCGAGCAGCTTCAGGGCGCTTTCGTAGGTGTTCAACGTGCGCGGCGAAACGCCACCGGGAGCACGCTTCTCGCGCGGCGGCTGCAGGTCCTCCACCTCGGCGGCGGACAACCCGAGCCAGCGTCCCCAGAGCAGGATCAGCTCGCGTTCGCGCTCACCGAGCTTGCCGTCCGCCAGCGCCATGCGCCAGCAGGCGCGTAGCAGCTCGCGCACCCGTTCCTGGTCGCCGCGCAAGCGCATCAGCGGTTTGCGCAGGCCCAGCTCGTCGCGCTTACCCCGCGAAAACGCGGCGATCGCCCGTTTCAAGGCCGCGGCGTCCAGCCCCAGCCGGCGCATCTCCGCCCGCGCCTGCTCGATGTGCACTTCGAGCACGCGGCCTTCGCTCTTCGCCAGCCGCCCGAGCAGGACGAACAGCAGTTCCTCGGGCGGCAGCGCCGCGCCGCCGAGAAGCTCGCGCAAGCCGGCCCAGGAGTCGATCTTCAGGCGCCGGTCCAGCACCTGGCCGAGAACCGCGCCGAGCAGCGCGCCCGGAATGCTCGCCACCGCCCAGCCGACGCCGGCGCCCAGAAAGGTGATCGGCCAGAAGAACACCTCAGCCCCGCGCCGCAAGCAGACGCTCGACATCGGCCAGGCGCTCGTGGGTGCCGACGTCGATCCAGCTTCCGGCGTGCCGCTCGCCCGTGACCAGCCCCTCGCGCAGCGCCTGGCGCAGCAACGGCGCCAGCTTGAAGGCGCCGTCCTCGCAACCGAGGAACAGCTGCGGGTCGATCACCGCGATGCCGCTGTAGGTCAGGCTCTCGCCCTCCTGCGCGTCGCCGACCAGGCCGTCGTGCAGGCTGAAATCGCCCTGCGGATGGTGCGCCGGGTTGTCCACCAGAAGCAGGTGGGCCAGGCCGTCGAGCGGCTTGCGCAGGGCGGCGAAATCGAAGTCGCCCCAGACGTCGCCGTTGACCAGCAGGAAGGGTCGATCGCCCAGCAGGGGCAACGCGCGGAAGATGCCGCCACCGGTTTCCAGCGGCTCGCCCTCGGCGGAATAGCGGATCGTTACGCCGAAGCGCGCGCCGTCGCCGAGGTAGTCCTCGATCTGCTGGCCGAGCCAGGCATGGTTGATCACCAGTTCGCGGAAACCGGCAGCCGCCAGCGCGCGTACGTGGTACTCGATCAGCGGCACGCCGCCGGCACGCACCAGCGGCTTGGGCGTGTGCAGGGTCAGCGGACGCAACCGCTCGCCCTTGCCGGCGGCGAGGATCATCGCCCTCATTGGCGTTTCTCCGGGTTCGGCAGGCTGGCGATGAGTTCGCCGAGTTCGGCCAGTTCCGGTCGCCGCGCGACCACCGCCTTGATGTAGCGGAAGAAGCGCGGCACGTCGCCGAGGTAGTGCGGCTTGCCGTCTCGGTGGCAGATGCGCGCGAAGATGCCGATCACCTTGAGGTGACGCTGCACGCCCATAAGGTCGCTGGCGCGGAGGAAGTCGTCCAGCTCGGCCTGCACCGGGATGCCGGCGGCGCGGGCGCGCTGCCAGTAGTCCTCCAGCCAGCCGCGCACACGTGCTTCCGGCCAGCTGAGGAAGGCGTCCTTGAACAGGCAGGTGATGTCGTAGGTGACCGGGCCATAGACGGCGTCCTGGAAATCCAGCACGCCGGGATTGGGCGTGCTGAGCATCAGGTTGCGCGGCATGAAATCGCGGTGCACCAGCACCTTCGGCTGCACCAGGGCACTGTCGATCAGCAACGCGCTGATGCGCTGCCAGGCCGCCAGACGCTCGCCGTCGAGGCTCACGCCCAGCTCGTGCTGCAGGTACCAGTCGGGGAAGAGCTGCAGCTCGCGGCGCAGCAAGGCGTCGTCGTAATGCGCCAGATCGCCGTCTAGGGGCAGCCGCTGGAACGCCAGCAGGGCCTGCAGGGCATCCTCGAACAGCGCGTCGGCGTTGTCCGGGTCGATCACCTCGAGGTAGGTCTGCCGGCCGAGATCGTCGAGCAGCAGGAAGCCGCGATCGAGGTCGGCGGCGAGAATCTTCGGCACGTGAACACCGGCTCCGGCGAGCATTTGCGCCATCCGTACGAAGGGCCGGCAGTCTTCGTGCGGCGGCGGAGCGTCCATCAGGATCAGGCTGCGCCCCTCGCTTTCCCAGCGAAAGTAACGCCGAAAACTGGCGTCGCTGCTGGCGGGCGTTAGCCGTCCTCCTCCCGGAGGAGCCCAGCCCAGATGGGCGCAGGCCCCGGGAAGGCAGTGATCCAGCCAGGCGCTTATTTGTTGCAGACGTACATCTTCATCGGGCATTGCAGGGCTCTCCGACGGCGCTAGCCGTTGCGCGGGTCATGCTTTATTATCCAGCATCTTTTTCAGCCCATCGAGAGGCGTGCGGCCCCCCGCGGCCGATGGCGCGCAGGAAGCCTGGATTAATAAGATGGCAGTAAAGTCCCCCGCGTTTCGCAAGAAGTTTCCTCTGTTGGTGTCCGCAAGCCTGTTGGCCCTGCAGCCCGTCGCTACCCAATACGTTGTCGCCGCCGAGCAATACGATTGCCAGGCTTCCGCCGGTAGTTGGGCCTGCGCACCCAAAAGCGAGCCGGCGAACCTGCCTCCACGCCCGGTGCACAGCAACTCGGCGGTCAGCTCCACCGTCGGCACCACGGCCGCCGAGCCCGCGACGGCCGCTGCGGCGCAACCCGCGAGCACTCGCCTGGTAACGGAGAACAAGGGCAAGGTGCTGACGGCGCGCAGTGCGGACTACAGCCATATCGACTGGGTGCCGCGTGAAAAGCTCACGCCTGCCCAGTTGGCCGAAGCCGGTCCTTACTGCGCCGGCGCCTATGTCGAGCCGCTGCGCCCGGGCATGGATGACAAGACGCCGCTGAGCGAAGCGCCGCTGTTCGTTTCCGCCAAGGCCTCGCGCTACGAGCAGAACGAACAGGTCGCGACCCTCGCCGGCGACGTCGTGCTGCGCCAGAGCCACCTGCAGGTCGAGGCCGACGAGGCCAACCTGCGACAGCTGGAAAACAAGGGGGAGCTGGTCGGCAACGTCCGCCTGCGCGACAACGGTGCCCTGGTGGTCGGCGATCGCGCCGAGCTGCAACTGGACAACGGTGAAGCCAAGATCGAGAACGCCGAGTACGTGCTGCACAAGTCGCACATCCGCGGCAGCGCGCAGTACGCCAAGCGTGAAGAGACCGCGATCATCCGCCTGAAGGACGGTACCTACACCCGCTGCGAACCGGGCGAGAACACCTGGTACCTGAAGGGCAACAACATCACCCTGAACCCGGCATCCGGTTTCGGCACGGCGACCAACGTGACCCTGCGGGTGAAAGACCTGCCGGTGTTCTACACGCCGTACATCCAGTTCCCGATCGACGACCGTCGCCAGTCCGGCTTCCTCCAGCCGAGCATCAGCAATTCCAGCGACACCGGTTTCTCGCTGCTCGCGCCGTACTACTTCAACCTGGCGCCGAACTACGACGCCACGCTCTATCCGACCCTGATGACCAAGCGCGGTCTGCAGATGGAAGGCGAGGTCCGCTACCTGACCAAGAGCACCGAGGGCCAGGTCGGCGCCTCCTTCCTCAACGACGAGGAGGACCAGCGCAAGAACCAGTCGGAATACGAAGACACCCGCTGGATGTACAGCTGGCAGCACAAGGGCGGCCTGGATACTCGCCTGCTGAGCGAAGTCGATTACACCGAGATCAGCGATCCCTACTACTTCCAGGATCTGGAAACCCAGCTGGGCATCAACACCGGCGACTACCTCGACAAGCGTGGCACCCTGACCTGGCGCGGCGACAGCTACACCGCCCGCCTCAACGTGCAGGGCTACGAGCGCGCGACCGTCACCGACATCACCCCGTACGAGCGTCTGCCGCAACTCACCCTGAACGGCACCCTGCCGTTCCAGCCGGCGGGCCTGAACTTCTCGTACAACACCGAAATCGTCCGTTTCGACCGCGATCTGCGTAGCGGTTTCTTCACCAACCGCGACAACCAGCTCGAATCCTGGTACGACAACAACCTGACCGGACTGGCGCGCGCCGACGGCAACCGCCTCCACGTCGAGCCGGGCGTAAGCCTGCCGCTCAACTGGTCCTTCGGTTACCTCAAGCCGTCGGTCAAGTACGCCTACACCAGATACGATCTTGATCTGGACTCCAGGGGACAGGACCCAGCTTTCAACGGCGTAACAAATTTCAACGACTCACCTAGCCGCAGCGTACCGATCTACAGCGTCGACAGCGGCCTGTACTTCGACCGCAACACCCAGCTGTTCGGCAACTCCTACCGCCAGACTCTGGAACCGCGCCTGTTCTACCTCTACGTACCCGAGGAAGACCAGACCGACATTCCGGTGTTCGACACCAGCGAAAGCACCTTCAACTATGCCTCGCTGTTCCGCGAAAACCGCTTTTCCGGCAGCGACCGCATCGGCGACGCCAACCAGCTGTCCCTCGGCGTGACCAACCGCTGGATCGAGCCGAACGGTTTCGAGCGGCAGCGTTTCAGCATCGGCCAGGCGATCTACTTCGAGGATCGCAAGGTACAGATGCCGGGCATCGACTACCGCGACCGCAACGAATCGCAGTCCTCGGTATCGCCCTACGCGCTGGAGTACATGTATCGCTTCAACCGCGACTGGCGCCTGACCTCGGACTTCAACTGGGACCCGGACTCGCGTGAAACCCGCTCCGGCAGCGCGATGTTCCACTACCAGCCGGAAGACAACCCGAACAAGGTGATCAACGCCGGCTACCGCTACCGCGCCGACACCGTGCGCTTCGACCAGGCCTCGGGTACCTGGGACTACTCGCAGGATTTCGGAACTCCTACTCTGCAAGATGGCTCGCCGAACCCGAACTACATCAAGGACTACTACAAGATCAGCCAGCATGACTTCTCGACCATCTGGCCGATCGTCCCGCAGTGGAGTGTCATCGCGCGCTGGCAGTACGACTACAACCGCAACCGTACGCTGGAGGCATTCGGCGGCTTCGAATACGACAGCTGCTGCTGGAAGCTGCGTCTGGTCAATCGCTACTGGATCGACTACGACGAAGCCAGCCTGAACCCGGACCGCAACGACGAAGCGGACCGCGGCATCTTCCTCCAGATCGTGTTCAAGGGCCTCGGTGGGGTACTTGGCAATGGTGTCGAGACTTTCCTCGACAAAGGCATCGAAGGTTATCGTGAACGTGAAGACCAAGCTTTCTGAGTGTCTGCGCCCGCTGCTGTTGGGCGCAGTGTTTGTCGGTACCCTGGCACACGCCCAGGTGCAATCGCTGGACCGCGTGGTCGCCATCGTCGACAACGACGTGATCATGAAGAGCCAGCTGGACCAGCGCGTACGGGAAGTCGAGCAGACCATCACCAAACGGGGCGGCCAGCTACCGCCCGAGAACGTGCTGGACCCGCAGGTGCTCGATCGGCTGATCATCGAGAACCTGCAGCTGCAGATGGGCGAACGCTCGGGCATCCGCATCGGCGACGACGAACTGAACGACGCGATCACCACCATCGCCCAGCGTAATGGCATGACCGTCGACCAGTTCCGCGCCGCGCTGAAGCAGGATGGCCTGTCGTTCGACGACGCCCGCGAGCAGGTCCGTCGCGAGATGATCATCAGCCGCGTGCGGCAACGTCGCGTGGCTGAGCGCATCCAGGTCACCGACCAGGAAGTGCAGAACTTCCTTGCCTCCGACATGGGCAAGATGCAGCTGTCCGAAGAGTTCCACCTGGC
This sequence comes from Pseudomonas sp. UBA3153, assembly GCF_002364635.1. Lineage (NCBI taxonomy): Bacteria > Pseudomonadati > Pseudomonadota > Gammaproteobacteria > Pseudomonadales > Pseudomonadaceae > Pseudomonas > Pseudomonas sp. UBA3153. Next base: position 50,066 of record NZ_DEYR01000013.1, on the reverse strand, counting down.
CAACATCCTGATTCCGGTTCCCGACGCCGCGTCGGCGGACGCCATCCAGGCCGCCGAGCGCAAGGCCCAGGATCTGCACGCGCAACTGCTCAAGGGGGCCGACTTCGCCCAGCTGTCCATCGCCCATTCCGCCAGCGAGAACGCGCTGGAAGGTGGCGACATGGGCTGGCGCAAGGCCGCCCAGCTGCCGCAGCCGTTCGACACCATGATCGGTGCGATGAACCCGGGCGAAGTCACCGAACCGCTGCGCACGCCGGGCGGTTTCATCATCCTCAAGCTGGTCGAGAAGCGCGGTGGCGACACCCAGGTCCGTGACGAAGTGCATGTCCGCCACATCCTGATCAAGCCCAGCGAAATCCGCAGCGAAGCCGAGACCCAGCGCCTCGCCGAGCGTCTCTACGAGCGCATCCGCGCGGGCGAGGATTTTGCAGAGCTGGCGAAGAATTTCTCCGAGGACCCGGGCTCAGCGCTCAACGGCGGCGACCTGAACTGGGTCGACCCCAACGCGCTGGTTCCCGAATTCCGTCAGGTGATGATGGATACGCCCGCCGGGCAGGTGTCGAAACCGTTCAAGAGCCCGTACGGCTGGCACGTGCTGGAAGTCCTCGGACGCCGCGCCACCGACAACAGCGCGCAGTTCCGCGAGCAACAGGCGATGAACGCGTTGCGCAACCGCAAGTACGACGAGGAACTGCAAGCCTGGCTGCGGCAGATCCGCGACGAGGCTTACGTGGAAATCAAACTCTGAGGGGCAACCCGCAGCGTTGAGAAAGCCCGGCAGCCGCCGGGCTTTTTCGTTTTCGCGTCCCTCGGGTTTACAGTAGTGCCCCTGCCACCGGAGAGTCCTCCAATGACCGCTCAACCCGTTTTTGCGCTTACCCCGGGCGAACCCGCCGGCATCGGCCCGGACCTCTGCCTGCTGCTGGCCGGGCAGGCGCAGCCACATCCGTTGGTGGCCATCGCCAGCCTGGCGCTGCTTGGCGAGCGTGCGCTCCAGCGGGCGCTGAACGTCGAGCTGATCCCCGTCGGGCCTGGCCAATGGCCGAAAAAAGCCGCGCCGGCCGGCAGCCTCTACGTCTGGGATACGCCGCTGTGCGCCCCGGTGAGTGCGGGCCAGCTCGACGCCGCGAATGCGGCCTACGTGCTGGAAACCCTGACCCGCGCCGGCCAGGGCTGCCTGGCGGGCGACTTCGCCGGGATGATCACCGCGCCGGTGCACAAGGGCGTGATCAACGATGCCGGCATCGCATTCTCCGGGCACACCGAGTTTCTCGCCGACCTTACCGGCACCAAGCAGGTGGTGATGCTGCTGGCCACGCGCGGCCTGCGGGTAGCGCTGGTGACCACTCACCTGCCGCTCAGGGAGGTCGCCGATGCAATCACCGCCGAGCGCCTGACGCGCGTCACGCGCATCCTGCATGCCGACCTGCGCGACAAGTTCGGCATCGTCCGGCCGCGCATCCTCGTGTGCGGCCTCAATCCCCATGCCGGCGAAGGCGGTCATCTCGGGCGCGAGGAAATCGAGGTGATCGAACCGACCCTGGAGCAGCTGCGCTCGGAAGGGATCGACCTGATCGGCCCGCTGCCCGCCGACACGCTGTTCACGCCCAAGCACCTCGAGCGGTGCGACGCGGTACTCGCCATGTACCACGACCAGGGCCTGCCGGTGCTCAAGTACAAGGGCTTCGGCGCGGCCGTGAACGTCACCCTGGGCCTGCCGATCATCCGCACCTCGGTCGACCACGGCACCGCGCTGGACCTCGCCGGCAGCGGCCGGATCGACAGCGGCAGCCTGGCGGTCGCGCTGGAAACCGCCTACCAGATGACTGAAGCCCGCGCCGCGGGGCGCTGAGCAGGCCGTTTCCGGCGGGCTGCGCCCCGGCGAATCGGCGCCCGGGGCAATGCTGCTAAACTGCGCACCTTTGTCGTTTCGCTTCCGCTCTGGCCTGTCGCCTGCAGCCGAAGCCTGGAGCCTTTTCGCAATGTCCGAGTACCAACACCGCGCCCGCAAACGCTTCGGCCAGAACTTCCTGCACGATGCCGGGGTAATCCACCGCATCCTGCGCGGCATTCATCCCCGCGAAGGCGAACGCCTGGTGGAGATCGGCCCCGGCCACGGCGCCCTCACCGAAGGCCTGCTCGGCAGCGGCGCGCAGCTCGACGTGGTCGAGCTGGACCTCGACCTGATCCCGATCCTGCGCGAGCGCTTCGGCAGCCTGCCGAACTTCAGCCTGCACCAGGGCGACGCGCTGAAGTTCGACTTCGCCCGTCTGAGCGATCAGCCGCACAGCCTGCGCGTGGTCGGCAACCTGCCCTACAACATCTCGACCCCGCTGATCTTCCACCTGCTCGATCACGCCGGGCTGATCCGCGACATGCACTTCATGCTGCAGAAGGAGGTCGTCGAGCGCCTCGCCGCCGGCCCCGGCGGCGGCGATTGGGGCCGGCTGTCGATCATGGTGCAGTACCACTGCCGCGTGGAGCACCTGTTCAACGTCGGCCCAGGAGCCTTCAACCCGCCACCCAAGGTCGACTCCGCCATCGTTCGCCTGGTGCCGCACGACGTCCTGCCGTTCCCGGCCAGGGATCATCGCCAGCTCGAGCGCGTGGTCCGCGACGCCTTCAACCAGCGCCGCAAGACCCTGCGCAACACGCTCAAGGGCCTGCTCGATGCCCAGGCGATCGAAGCCGCCGGCGTGGATGGCAGCCTGCGCCCGGAGCAGCTCGACCTCGCCGCCTTCGTTCGCCTCGCCGACAAGCTCTGCGAGCAGACAAGCACCGCCTAACACCCTAGACTCGCCAGAGACACCTTCGAGTTCTTCCGCATGCCCGATCCGCGTTACCACATCGACGTCACGGTGATTTCGCGCTTCCTCCCCGAGCAGTCCCAGCCGGAGCAGGAGCGTTTCGCCTTCGCCTATACCGTCACCCTAAGCAATGCCGGCGAGCTGCCGGCCAAGCTCCTCTCGCGTCACTGGGTGATCACCGACGGCAACGGCAATGTGCAGGAAGTGCGCGGCTCCGGAGTCATCGGCCAGCAGCCGCGCCTGGAACCCGGACAGAGCCACACCTACAGCAGCGGCACCATGATGACCACGCGGGTCGGCAACATGCACGGCAGCTATCAGATGCTGGCCGATGACGGCACCCGCTTCGATGCACCGATCGCGCCCTTCCGCCTGGCGGTGCCCGGAGCCCTGCACTGATGGCGGTGTATGCCGTCGGCGACCTGCAAGGCTGCCTCGATCCGCTGAAATGCCTGCTCGAACGGGTTGCCTTCGACCCGCTCAAGGACCGCCTGTGGCTGGCCGGCGACCTGGTCAACCGCGGTCCGCAATCGCTGGAGACGCTGCGTTACCTGTACGCCATGCGCGACGCGCTGGTGATCGTCCTAGGCAACCACGACCTGCACCTGCTGGCGGTCGCGCACAACGTCGAGCGGCTGAAGAAGCAGGACACCCTGCGCGAAATCCTCGATGCGCCCGATCGCCAGGAACTGATCGACTGGCTGCGCCGGCAAAAGCTCCTACACCACGATCCAGTGCTCGGCTTCGCCATGGTCCACGCCGGCATTCCGCCGCAATGGACGCTGAAAAAGGCGCTCAAGCGCGCGGCCGAGGTCGAGGACGTCATGCGTGATGATCGGCTCCTGCCGCTGTTCCTCGACGGCATGTATGGCAACGAGCCGGCGAAGTGGAACAGCGGCCTCGAAGGCGTCGCCCGGCTGCGCACTATCACCAACTATTTCACCCGCATGCGCTTCTGCACCGCGGACGGTACGCTGGACCTGAACAGCAAGGAAAGCGCCGACAACCCGCCGCCCGGCTTCGCACCCTGGTTCAGCTTCCCGGAGCGCAAGACCCTCGGCCAGAAGCTGATCTTCGGCCACTGGGCGGCGCTCGAAGGGCGCTGCGACGAGCCGGGCCTGTTCGCCCTGGACACCGGCTGCGTCTGGGGTGGCAGTCTGACGCTACTCGACCTGAGCAGCGGCCAGCGCCATCATTGCGATTGTCAGTAACCGTCAGCGAGCCTCCTATGACCGAGTTCAAACGCATTCCCCCGCAACAGGCACAGACGCTTCGCGAACAGGGCGCGGTGGTGGTCGACGTGCGCGATCCGCAGAGCTTCGCGGCCGGCCACATCAGCGGCTCGCGGCATCTGGACAACTACTCCCTGGCCGATTTCATCGCCCAGGCCGATCTCGATAAGCCCCTGATCGTCACCTGTTACCACGGCAACTCCAGCCAGGGCGCGGCCGCCTATCTGGTCAACCAGGGCTTCGCCGAGGTGTACAGTCTGGATGGCGGATTCGAGCTCTGGCGGCTCACCTATCCCGAACAAACCTCCCAGGCGCACGCTGAATAATTTTTTTGCAATGACGCAATGCCTTGTCCCGCCTGGTCTTCCGCTGCGCGGGGAAGGAGCGCAATATGAGGACAAGCTTCAGCGTTCTTGATCATCGCGATATCGAACTATCCTTCACTGCAGGCCATCCAAATCAGGGGAAAAGCCGGCCCACCGGCTACCGGAGCGGGAGCGACCTTTTAGGTGTACTGGGGGATTGATCGGCCGACTTGTCGACTGATTGCCAGCGCCCGCAAGAGCGAGCTCGCATCGGCTCCGAGCATCGAGCGAGGTGATGTAATGAGTATATTCAGCCACTTCCAACAACGCTTCGAATCCACGCGCCAGGAGGAGCTTTCCCTCCAGGAATACCTCGACCTGTGCAAGCAGGACAAAAGCGCCTACGCCAGCGCAGCGGAACGGATGCTCATGGCCATCGGCGAACCGGAGGTGCTGGATACTTCGGTGGACTCGCGGATGTCGCGGATATTCTCCAACAAGGTCATTCGCCGCTACCCGGCATTCGCCGACTTCCACGGCATGGAAGACTGCATCGAACAGATCGTTTCCTACTTCCGTCACGCGGCCCAGGGCCTGGAAGAGAAGAAACAGATCCTCTACCTCCTCGGCCCGGTCGGCGGGGGTAAATCCTCCCTGGCGGAGAAACTCAAGCAACTGATCGAGAAGGTGCCGTTCTACGCGATCAAGGGCTCGCCGGTCTTCGAGTCGCCCCTCGGCCTGTTCAACGCCACGGAGGATGGCGACATCCTCGAAGAGGACTACGGCATCCAGCGCCGCTACCTGTCCACCATCATGTCCCCTTGGGCGACCAAGCGCCTGCAGGAATTCGGCGGTGACATCAGCCAGTTCCGCGTGGTCAAGCTCTACCCCTCGATTCTCAACCAGATCGCTGTGGCCAAGACCGAGCCGGGCGATGAGAACAACCAGGACATCTCCGCGCTGGTGGGCAAGGTGGATATCCGCAAGCTGGAGGAATTCCCGCAGAACGACGCCGACGCCTACAGCTACTCGGGCGCCCTGTGCCGGGCGAACCAGGGCCTGATGGAATTCGTCGAGATGTTCAAGGCGCCGATCAAGGTGCTGCACCCGCTGCTGACCGCCACCCAGGAAGGCAACTACAACAGCACCGAGGGCCTCGGCGCGATCCCGTTCAACGGCATCCTGCTGGCACACTCCAACGAATCCGAGTGGCACACCTTCCGCAACAACAAGAACAACGAGGCGTTCATCGACCGCATCTACATCGTCAAGGTGCCGTACTGCCTGCGCGTGTCCGACGAAATCAAGATCTACGACAAACTGCTGATCAACAGCTCGCTGTCCAAGGCCCATTGCGCGCCAGACACGCTCAAGATGCTGGCGCAGTTCTCCACCCTGTCGCGCCTGAAGGAGCCGGAAAACTCCAACATCTATTCGAAGATGCGGGTCTACGACGGGGAAAACCTCAAGGACACCGATCCCAAGGCCAAGTCGATTCAGGAGTACCGCGACAGCGCGGGCGTCGACGAGGGCATGACCGGCCTGTCCACGCGCTTCGCCTTCAAGATTCTTTCCAAGGTGTTCAACTTCGATCCCAACGAAGTGGCGGCCAACCCGGTGCATCTGCTCTACGTCCTCGAGCAGCAGATCGAGCAGGAACAATTCCCCGCCGAGGTGCGCGAGCGTTACCTGCGCTACCTCAAGGAGTACATGGCGCCGCGCTACATCGAGTTCATCGGCAAGGAAATCCAGACCGCCTACCTCGAATCCTACAGCGAGTACGGGCAGAACATCTTCGACCGCTACGTGCTGTACGCAGACTTCTGGATCCAGGATCAGGAATACCGCGACCCGGAAACCGGCGAGATCCTCAATCGCGTGGCGCTCAACGAGGAACTGGAGAAGATCGAGAAGCCCGCCGGCATCAGCAACCCGAAGGACTTCCGCAACGAGATCGTCAATTTCGTGTTGCGCGCCCGCGCCAACAACAACGGCAAGAACCCGACCTGGCTCAGCTACGAGAAACTGCGGGTGGTGATCGAGAAGAAAATGTTCTCCAACACCGAGGACCTGCTGCCCGTCATCAGCTTCAACGCCAAGGCAAGCAAGGAAGATCAGCAGAAACATAGCGATTTCGTAAGACGCATGGTCGAGCGCGGTTACACCGAGAAGCAGGTGCGCCTGCTCTCCGAGTGGTATCTGCGGGTGCGCAAATCGCAGTAACCTGCCTCAAGCCATAAGCACTGGCTACGCGCCCCGGGCATCGCCCGTGGGCGCGAAGCCGGAGCTTGCTCCTCGGAGGGGCCTATGAGTTACGTGATCGACCGACGCCTGAACGGTAAGAACAAGAGCACGGTGAACCGCCAGCGATTCCTCCGGCGCTACCGTGATCACATCAAGAAGGCGGTCGAGGAGGCCGTCGGCCGCCGCTCCATCACCGACATGGAGCATGGCGAAAACATCAGCATTCCTGGCCGCGATATCGATGAGCCCGTGTTGCACCACGGGCGCGGCGGCAAGCAGTCCATCGTCCATCCGGGCAACAAGGAGTTCACTGCAGGCGAACGCATCCCGCGCCCCCAGGGCGGCGGCGGCGGTGGCGGCCAGGGCAAGGCGAGCAACTCCGGCGAAGGCATGGATGAGTTCGTTTTTCAGATCACCCAGGAGGAATTCCTCGAGTTCATGTTCGAGGACCTGGAACTGCCGAACCTGGTGAAGCGCCACCTGGAGGGCAGCGATACCTTCAAGACCGTCCGCGCCGGGATCAGTAGCGAGGGCAACCCGTCTCGCATCAACATCATCCGTACCCTGCGTTCGGCCCACGCGCGGCGCATCGCATTGTCCGGCAGCAGTCGCGCCAAGCTGCGCGCCGCGGAGACCGAACTGGAGCGGCTCAGGCTCGAGGAGCCGGACAATTTCAGCGACATCCAGGAAATCGAGGCGCTGATCGCCAGGCTGCGAGGCCGCATCGCCCGCGTACCGTTCCTCGACACTTTCGACCTGAAGTACAACCTGCTGACCAAGCGACCCAATCCTAGCTCCAAGGCCGTGATGTTCTGCCTGATGGACGTCTCCGGCTCGATGACGCAGGCGACCAAGGACGTCGCCAAGCGCTTTTTCATCCTGCTTTACCTGTTCCTCAAGCGCAGCTACGACAAGATCGAAGTCGTGTTCATCCGTCACCACACCAGTGCCCGCGAAGTGGATGAGGAAGAGTTCTTCTACTCGCGTGAAACCGGCGGGACCATCGTTTCCTCCGCACTGAAGCTGATGCAGGAAATCATGGCGGAGCGCTATCCGGTCAACGAATGGAACATCTACGGCGCCCAGGCTTCGGACGGCGACAACTGGAACGACGACTCGCCGATCTGCCGTGACATCCTGATCAAGCAGATCATGCCCTTCGTACAGTACTTCACCTATGTCGAGATCACCCCGCGCGAACACCAGGCACTGTGGTACGAGTACGAGGCCGTGCGCGAGGCCTTCGACGACAGCTTCGCCCAGCAGCAACTGGTTTCGGCCGGCGATATCTACCCGGTATTCCGCGAGTTGTTCCAACGGAGGCTCGCCTGATGAGCGCACGTGAACGCAGGGCCCAGCCCCTTTCCACCGGCTCGGAATGGACCTTCGACCTGATCCGCACCTACGACCGCGAGATCGGCCGGATCGCCGAGCGCTACGCGCTGGACACCTACCCGAACCAGATCGAAGTGATTACCGCCGAGCAGATGATGGACGCCTATGCGTCGGTCGGCATGCCGCTCGGCTATCACCACTGGTCCTACGGCAAGCACTTCCTCAGCACCGAGAAATCCTACACGCGCGGGCAGATGGGTCTGGCCTATGAGATCGTGATCAACTCCGACCCATGCATCGCCTACCTGATGGAAGAAAACACCATCTGCATGCAGGCGCTGGTAATCGCCCACGCCTGCTACGGGCACAACAGTTTCTTCAAGGGCAACTACCTGTTCCGCACTTGGACCGATGCCAGCTCGATCATCGATTACCTGGTGTTCGCCAAGCAGTACATCATGCAGTGCGAGGAGCGCCACGGTATCGACGCCGTGGAGGACCTGCTGGACTCCTGCCACGCGCTGATGAATTACGGCGTCGACCGCTACAAGCGCCCCTACCCGATCTCCGCCGAAGAAGAGCGGCGCCGGCAGAAGGACCGCGAGGAACACCTGCAGAAGCAGATCAACGACCTCTGGCGGACCATCCCCAAAGGCGCCGGCAAGGAAGATGGCCACGATAGCAAGCGGTTTCCGCCCGAACCGCAGGAGAACATCCTCTATTTCATCGAGAAGCACGCGCCGCTGCTGGAGCCCTGGCAGCGCGAAGTGGTGCGCATCGTGCGCAAGATCGCGCAGTACTTCTATCCGCAGCGGCAAACCCAGGTGATGAACGAAGGCTGGGCGACCTTCTGGCACTACACGCTGATGAACGACCTCTACGACGAGGGCCTGGTCAGCGACGGCTTCATGATGGAGTTCCTGCAGTCCCACACCAGCGTGATCTTCCAGCCCGGCTTCGACAGCCCTTATTACAGCGGGATCAACCCGTACACGCTGGGTTTCGCCATGTACACCGATATCCGCCGCATGTGCGAGAACCCCACCGACGAGGATCGCCGCTGGTTCCCCGAGATCGCCGGCAGCGACTGGCTGACCACGGTGAAATTCGCCATGAGCAGCTTCAAGGACGAGAGCTTCATCCTGCAGTTCCTCTCGCCCAAGGTGATCCGCGACCTCAAGCTGTTCGGTGTCCTCGACGACGACCAGAAGGACGAGCTGCTGGTGCCGGCGATCCACGACGAGAGCGGCTACCGGACCATCCGCGAACTGCTCGCCGCGCAGTACAACCTCGGCAACCGCGAACCCAACGTGCAGATCTGGAACGTCGACCGTCGTGGCGACCGTTCGCTGACCCTGCGCCACACCCAGCACGACCGCAAACCGCTGGGCGAGTCCACCGAAGAGGTGCTCAAGCACCTGCATCGGCTGTGGGGCTTCGACGTGCACCTGGAAACCGTGCAGGGCGACAAGGTCATGCACACCCATCACGTTCCGGCGAAGGGCGAGCACGACAACGACGGCGGCTACCCGCGACTCGACCTGGCCCTGCCGCCGATCTGACCCTCCGGCCAGGGCGCGCGATCGCCCCGGCCGTCTCTCGCGTAACGCGACGCAGGTGTGTCGCCGGCCGCCAACCGTTATCCTCCGCGGCTCGGAGGTGAACATGCAGATTTACAAGGTGGGTGGGGCCGTGCGTGACCGATTGCTCGGGCGACCGGTCACCGAGGTCGACTGGGTGGTGGTGGGTTCGACGGCGGAGGAGATGCAGGCGCTGGGTTTTCGCCCGGTCGGCGCCGACTTTCCGGTGTTCCTGCATCCAGAGACCGGCGAGGAGTACGCCCTCGCACGCACCGAACGCAAGAGCGGCCGGGGTTATGGCGGCTTCACCTTCTTCGCCGACCCGCAGGTCACCCTGGAGGAAGACCTGATCCGTCGCGACCTGACCATCAACGCGATGGCCGAGGACGAGCACGGCCAGCTGATCGACCCCTACCACGGCCAACAGGACCTGCAGGCCAGGCTGCTGCGGCACGTCTCCCCCGCCTTCGCCGAAGACCCGCTGCGCGTGCTGCGCGTCGCCCGCTTCGCCGCGCGCTATGCCCCGCTTGGCTTTCGCGTCGCCGAGGAAACCCGGGCGCTGATGCGGCAGCTCGCCGCGTCCGGCGAGTTGCAGGCGCTGACGCCCGAGCGCAGCTGGAAGGAAATCTCCCGGGCGCTGATGGAGCCGCGTCCGGATGTCTTCGTGCAGGTGCTACGCGATTGCGGCGCGCTCGCCGAATTGCTGCCGGAAGTCGACGCATTGTTCGGCGTGCCGCAGCCGCCGCAGCACCATCCCGAAGTCGATACCGGCGCCCACGTACTGGCCGTGTTGCGCCAGTGTGCCGAACACGACCAGCCGCTCACCGTGCGCTGGGCCTGCCTGCTGCACGATCTGGGCAAGGGCCTCACCCCGCCGGAGGAATGGCCGAAGCACATCGCCCATGAACACAAGGGCCGTAAGCCGATCGCTGCGGTGAACGAGCGCTGCAAGGTGCCGCGCGAATGCGCCGAGCTGGCGCTGCTGGTGGGCGAATACCACACCCATGCCCACCGGGCCCTGGAGCTGCGCCCCTCAACGCTGTTCGAGCTGCTCCAGCACTTCGACATCTACCGCCGCCCGCAGCGCTTCGAAGAGTTCATCGCGGCCAGCGAGATGGATGCCCGCGGGCGCCTGGGCCTCGAACAACGCGACTATCCGCAGGCCGACTACCTGCGCGGCGCGGCCGACGCGGCGCGGGCGGTGGCGGTGCGGCCCTTGCTGGAGAAGGGTTTCCAGGGCGCACATCTAGGCGAGGCGCTGAACCGTGAGCGGCTGGCGGCGCTGAAGGCTTACAAGCAGAACCGCGAGTAGCGTTCAGACCGGGCGCGGATGGCGCTCGATCAGGCTCGCGGGAGTCAGCGCGACGCCGCGCCACTCGAAGGCCACCGGCCACAAGGTCTGTTCGATCTGCGCGTCGCGCCAGAGCGCGGCGAAGCTGATCCCGCTGCCGGGATGCAGGCCCTCCGGCACGAGCAGCGCGAGCGGCCAGAGCACGAAGGCGTTCTTCAGGATTTCCCCGCGCGGCAGGATCAGTCCGTCGAAGTTGCCGGTCATCTGGCCGTAGGTCAGCACGTCGATGTCCAAGGGCAAGCCGCGCCGATCCGGCGCATAGCGACCGTTGTCGGCCTCGATGAATTTGAGCCGGCGATCCAGCTCGCCGAGCGGAAGATCGGTCTGCGCCGACACCACCAGGTTGTAGAACGGTCCGCTCTTGATGCCCACCGGCAGGCTCTCGAACACCGGCGAACAGGCGATGTTCTGCAGGAAGCCGTCCAGCGCCTCCAGTCCGGCGCTGAGGTGCGCGGTGCGCTCGGTGTTGCTGCCAAGGCCCAGCAGGATCGGCGTCACAGGCTACCCCGACGGATTTCCACACCGACCCCGCGCGCGCTGGGCACCGCGCCAGGCTTGGTCACCTTGAGCCAGAGGCCGGGCATGCCGAACTCGTCCATCAGGCAGGCGGCGAGCCGCTCGGCGAAGGTTTCCACCAGTTCATAGCGCGCCTCGGCGGCGAAGGCGGCGATCCGCTCGGAAACCGTGGCATAGTCCAGCGCCTTGCTCAGGTCGTCCTGCTCGGCGGGCGCCCGGTTGTCCCAGGCGAACACCAGATCGAGCCTCAGGCACTGGCGGATTTCCCGCTCCCAGTCGTAGGCACCGATCACGGTGTCGACTTTCAGCCCGTCGATAAACACTCTGTCCACTTCGCTCTCCGCGGCACGACAAGGGGCCTGCGCCCCGCTAGAATCGGGACTCTCTCGCCCCGGGATGGATACCATGTTTTGGCTGTTGGCGGCCCTCGCCTACCTGCTCGGCTCGCTGTCCTTCGCCATTCTGCTCAGCCGCGTGGCCGGCGGCCCGGACCCTCGCGCCAGCGGCTCGGGCAACCCGGGCGCCACCAACATGCTGCGTGTGGCCGGCAAACGCCTGGCCATCCTCACCCTGCTTGGCGATCTGCTCAAGGGCTGCCTGCCGGTATTGATCGTCAAGCTGCTCGGCTTCTCCGTCCAGCAGCAAGCCTGGATCGGCCTGGCAGCGGTGGTCGGGCACCTGTATCCGCTGTATTTCGGGTTTCGTGGCGGCAAGGGCGTCGCCACCGCCGCCGGCATGCTGCTCGGTCTTTATCCACCGGCAGCGCTGCTCGCCGCAGCCGCCTGGCTGCTGACGTTCGCCCTCACCCGCATCAGTTCGCTGGCCGCGCTGGTGGCCACGCCGCTGACGCTGCCACTGCTGGCCTGGCAGCAACCCGGCGCCCTGCTGCCGATGAGCGCACTCTGCGCGCTGATCGTCTGGCGCCATCGCGGCAACCTGCGCGACCTGTTCGGCGGCCGCGAACGGCACTTCTGAACGGTTTGAAAACGCCGATCAAATCGCCGGCAGGGACTCCATCGGCCAACGCGCGTGCACCTTGATCGCCGGACCGTCCTGCTGCCCGGCAAGCAACCGCTGGCAGCCGGCATAGGCGATCATCGCGCCGTTATCGGTACAGAACCGCGGCCGGGCATAGAACACATGGCCGCCGAATTCGCCGAGCATGCGCTCCAGCGACTCGCGCAGGGCCTGGTTGGCACTGACGCCGCCGGCGATCACCAGGCTGTTCAGGCCGGTCTGCTTGAGGGCGCGGCGGCACTTGATGGTCAGCGTGTCGACCACCGCCTGCTGGAACGCCAGCGCCACATCGGCGCGCGTCTGCTCGCCGTCGTCAGCAGAGGCTCGGCAGTGTTGCCAGGTATTCAGGGCGAAGGTCTTCAGCCCGCTGAAGCTGAAATCCAGGCCGGGGCGATCGGTCATCGGCCGCGGAAAGGTGAACCGGCCCGGCGTACCGGCCTCGGCCAGCCGGGCGATTTCCGGCCCACCCGGATAGTTCAGGCCCATCAGCTTGGCGGTCTTGTCGAACGCCTCGCCCGCCGCATCGTCGAGGGACTCGCCAAGCAACTGGTAGCGACCGATGCCGTCGACGCGAACCAGTTGGGTATGTCCCCCGGAAACCAGCAAGGCGACGAACGGAAATTCGGGGGGCTGCTCCTCCAGCATTGGAGCCAGCAGGTGACCTTCCATATGGTGCACGCCCAGCACCGGAATGCCCCAGGCGAACGCCAGCGCCTGAGCGCAGGAAGCGCCGACCAGCAGCGCACCGACGAGGCCGGGGCCGGCGGTGTAGGCGATCGCATCGATCTGCCCGGTGCCGCAGTCGGCCTCGGCGAGAACTTGGCGGATCAGCGGCAGCATGCGCTTGACGTGGTCGCGCGAGGCCAGCTCGGGGACCACGCCACCGTAGACGCGGTGCAGGTCGATCTGGCTGAACAGCGCGTCGGCTAGCAGACCGCGCTCGCTGTCGTAGAGCGCGACACCGGTCTCGTCGCAAGAGGTTTCCAATCCCAGCACGCGCATGGGCAGTGAGCTTCCCGCTAGGCAAATTCGAAGGCGCGCATGATAATCGCCGCCCCGAGGGCAGACCAGCGCTTTTCGACTGAAGGGCTTTGCATTCTGCGGCATGAGACGTTACTATCCGCAACCCTTGAAAACCGACGTACTCCCAGAGCCGATTGCCGGGAGAGCGTTCCACCACCGGTATTAATGAAGGTACGACCTGGATGCCCGCCGTCAAAGTTAAAGAGAACGAACCCTTCGACGTAGCCCTGCGTCGTTTCAAGCGCTCCTGCGAAAAAGCCGGTGTACTGGCTGAAGTCCGCAGCCGCGAGTTTTACGAGAAGCCCACTTCCGAGCGCAAGCGCAAGGCTGCCGCTGCAGTCAAGCGTCACGCCAAGAAAGTGCAGCGCGAACAGCGCCGTCGCGAGCGCCTGTACTGAGTTACAGCCTGCGCCGCTGACGCCCCGCATTGCCCGGCTTCTGCCGGGCTTTGCTTTTCAAGCGCCGACAGACTCCGCTTCGCCGATTGGCGATGGTCGGAGTTTTTTCGCTTTCGCCCACCGCTGATAGCGAGCGCCCGACGCACCCATGGCCGGACTGATCCCCCAGTCGTTCATCGATGATCTGCTCAACCGCTCCGACATCGTCGACGTGGTGAGCTCGCGCATCTCGCTGAAGAAGACCGGGAAGAATTACAGCGCCTGCTGCCCGTTCCACAAGGAAAAGACGCCGTCCTTCACGGTCAGTCCGGACAAGCAGTTCTACTACTGCTTCGGCTGCGGCGCTGGCGGCAACGCCCTGGGCTTCGTCATGGACCACGACCACCTGGACTTCGTCCAGGCCGTCGAGGATCTGGCGAAGCGTGCCGGCATGGAAGTGCCGCGCGAGGAAGGCGGCCGCGGCCAAAAAGCCCGTCAGCCCACCGACTCGCCGCTCTACCCGCTGCTCGCGGCCGCGGCGGAGTTCTATCGTCAGGCGCTGAAAAGCCACCCCACGCGCAAGGCTGCAGTCACCTATCTGAAGGGACGCGGGCTGACCGGCGAGATCGCCCGCGACTTCGGCCTGGGATTCGCCCCGCCCGGCTGGGACAACCTGTTCAAGCACTTCGGCGGCGATGCATTGCAGCAGAAGACCATGATCGATGCCGGCCTGCTGATCGAGAACGCCGAAACCGGCAAGCGCTACGACCGCTTCCGCGATCGGGTGATGTTCCCCATCCGCGACAGCCGCGGACGCGTGATCGCCTTCGGCGGCCGGGTGCTCGGTGACGACAAGCCGAAATACCTGAACTCCCCGGAGACGCCGGTATTCCACAAAGGCCAGGAGCTGTACGGCCTTTACGAAGCGCGCCAGAACAACCGCGACCTACACGAAATCATGGTGGTCGAAGGCTACATGGACGTCATCGCGCTGGCCCAGCAGGGCCTGCGCAACGCCGTCGCCACCCTCGGAACCGCGACCAGCGAGGAGCACATCAAGCGACTGTTTCGCCTGGTGCCCAACGTGCTGTTTTGCTTCGACGGCGACTCCGCCGGGCGCAAGGCCGCCTGGCGCGCCCTCGAATCGGCATTGCCGAGCCTGCAGGACGGACGCCGGGCGCGCTTCCTGTTCCTCCCCGAGGGAGAGGACCCGGACAGCCTGGTGCGCGCCGAAGGTACCGACGCGTTCCACGCGCGCATCAACCAGCATGCGCAACCGCTGGCGGACTATTTCTTCCAGCAGTTGACCGATGAAGCCGACCCGCGCTCGCTCGAAGGCAAGGCCCATCTGGCCACCCTCGCGGCACCGTTGATCGAAAAGATTCCCGGTGCCAACCTGCGCGCGCTGATGCGCCAGCGTCTGAGCGAGATCACCGGCCTGCAGGGCGATGCATTACAGCACATGGCGCACAGTGCCCCCGCGGCCGACAGGCCGCCACCGCTGGACGACGGCAGCGTCTACTACGAAGCCAGGCCGGCGCACGAACACGATTACGAGCCGGCCACTTTCGAGAGGCCCAACCCAGGCTCGGGCGAGAAAAAGAAGTGGGATGGCAAGAAGGACTGGAAGAAGGATGGACGCAAGGGGGAGCCGAAACCGCGCGGCCCGCGCATTCCAACCGCCGTCGAATCACCGACGCTGACCGCACTGCGGACGCTTCTTCACCATCCGCAGCTCGCACACAAGGTCGAAGATGCCAGTCACTTCGCCGCAGAAGACGACACATATGCGCAGCTTTTGGTATCACTGCTCGAAGCGATGCAGAAGAATCCCAAGCTGCGCTCGCTGCAATTGATCGCGCGCTGGCACGGCACCGAACAGGGTCGACTGTTGCGCGCACTGGCCGAGAAGGAATGGCTGATTTCGGCCGATAACCTTGAACAACAGTTTTTCGACACTATAACTAGGCTTGCAGCCCGCCAACGCGAGCGAAGCCTCGAACACCTGCTTCGTAAAGCACGTCAAAGTGAGTTGACCGCCGAAGAGAAAGACCAGCTTCGGGACCTGCTCAGTCGAAATGCATCTCCCGTCTCCCCGACCTCAACTGGCGCGTGAGGTCAAGGCTCAGCTATAATGCTCAGCTTATTTTTTGCCCGCCAAGACCTAAGTGGATAGGGTGTTATGTCCGGAAAAGCGCAACAGCAGTCTCGTTTGAAAGAGTTGATCGCACGCGGTCGTGAGCAGGGTTACCTGACTTACGCGGAGGTCAACGACCACCTGCCGGAGGATATTTCCGATCCGGAACAGGTGGAAGACATCATCCGCATGATCAACGACATGGGGATCAACGTATTCGAGAGTGCTCCGGATGCGGATGCCCTGTTGTTGGCCGAAGCCGACACCGACGAAGCCGCCGCTGAAGAAGCCGCTGCCGCTCTCGCTGCCGTGGAAACCGACATCGGCCGTACCACCGACCCGGTGCGCATGTACATGCGCGAAATGGGCACCGTGGAACTGCTGACCCGCGAAGGCGAGATCGAAATCGCCAAACGCATCGAGGAAGGCATCCGCGAAGTCATGGGCGCAATTGCCCACTTTCCCGGCACCGTCGACTACATCCTCGGCGAGTACCAGCGCGTCACCAGCGAAGGTGGCCGCCTGTCCGACGTCCTCAGTGGCTATATCGATCCCGATGACGGCAGCGCGCCGGGCGAGGAAGTCGAGCCCGTGCAGCCGCAAACCGACGCTGCTGCCGCCAAGGACGACGAGGAAGAGGACGATAGCGACAGCGATGACGAGGAAGAAGGCGACGGCGGCCCGGACCCGGAGGAAGCGCTGCGCCGCTTCACCGCCGTTTCCGAACAGCTGGACAAGGCCAAGAAAGCCCTGAAGAAGCACGGCCGCGCAAGCAAGCAGGCCGTCGCCGAACTGCAGGCCCTGGCCGAGCTGTTCATGCCGATCAAGGTCATTCCGAAGCAGTTCGAAGTGCTGGTCAGCCGCGTCCGTGGCGCCCTGGATCTTGTTCGCCAGCAGGAACGCGCGATCATGCAGCTGTGCGTTCGCGATGCCCGCATGCCGCGCGCCGACTTCCTGCGCCAGTTCCCCGGCCATGAAACCGATGAAACCTGGGCCGCCGGACTGGCCAAGGGCAAGAGCAAGTACGCCGAAGCCATCGGCCGTCTGCAGGACGACATCGTCCGCGCCCAGCGCAAGCTGGCCGCGCTGCAGGACGAAGCCGAACTGACCGTCGCCGAGATCAAGGACGTCAACCGTCGCATGTCCATCGGCGAGGCCAAGGCTCGTCGCGCCAAGAAAGAGATGGTCGAGGCGAACCTGCGCCTGGTGATCTCGATCGCCAAGAAGTACACCAACCGCGGCCTGCAATTCCTCGATCTGATCCAGGAAGGCAACATTGGCCTGATGAAGGCGGTGGACAAGTTCGAATACCGTCGCGGCTACAAGTTCTCGACCTACGCCACCTGGTGGATTCGCCAGGCGATCACCCGCTCGATCGCCGACCAGGCCCGCACCATCCGTATTCCGGTGCACATGATCGAGACGATCAACAAGCTCAACCGCATCTCCCGCCAGATGCTGCAGGAGATGGGTCGCGAGCCCACTCCGGAAGAGCTGGGGGAGCGCATGGAGATGCCCGAGGACAAGATCCGCAAGGTATTGAAGATCGCCAAAGAGCCGATCTCCATGGAAACGCCCATCGGCGACGACGAAGACTCGCACTTGGGCGACTTCATCGAGGACTCCAGCATGCAGTCGCCGATCGACGTGGCGACCGTGGAAAGCCTCAAGGAAGCGACCCGCGAAGTGCTCTCCGGGCTGACCGCTCGCGAAGCCAAGGTGCTGCGCATGCGCTTCGGCATCGACATGAATACCGACCACACCCTCGAGGAAGTCGGCAAGCAGTTCGATGTCACCCGCGAGCGTATCCGCCAGATCGAAGCCAAGGCGCTGCGCAAGCTGCGCCACCCGTCGCGAAGCGAGCATCTGCGTTCGTTCCTCGACGAGTAACAACAGAACCCCAGCCACAAGCTGGGGTTTTGCTTTCTGCTCAATGGCTTGGCGCGTGGCGACGCGCGCCCTATAATCCGCCGGCCCTCACGGGCGACCTGCACCACAGCCGAGCGACATAGGTCGCCGGCATCGCTACAAGGGCCTTTAGCTCAGTTGGTTAGAGCGCGCGACTCATAATCGCTCGGTCCCCGGTTCGAGCCCGGGAAGGCCCACCATTTCTCCAGCACCCGCCGAAAACACCGCTTCCTGCTTTTCGCACACAGCCTATTCCGTGTTAAATTACGGTCACAATCTAAGCGGAGGCATGTCCGTGCGATATTCGGAAGACCACAAGGCGCGCACCCATCAGCGCATCATTGACGAAGCCTCCGAGCGGTTCCGCCGCGACGGCATCGGCGCCACCGGCCTGCAGCCCCTGATGAAGGCGCTGGGGCTGACCCACGGCGGCTTCTATGCGCACTTCAAGTCGAAGGACGAACTGGTCGAAGAAGCGCTTCGCGCGGCATCCAGCAATCTGAACAGCGCCCAGAACAGCACCCTGAGCGGCGACCTGCGCACGTTGATCACCGGCTACCTGTCCACCGCGCACCGCGACAATCCCGGCAAGGGCTGCCCGCTGCCGACCATGTCCTCCGAGCTGGGCCAGCGCGGCCAACCCAGCAGCACGACCGACGAACTGGTGCGCGACCGCCTGGCGAATCTCGAAGGCAAGATCGGTGGCGCCCGGGCCGAACGCGACAGCATCGGCACCTTCTGCGCCATGCTCGGCGCGCTGATGATCTCGCGCAGCGTGGTGGATCCCGAGCTGTCCGAACGCATCCTCGACACGACCCGCGACTGGCTCATCGAGCAGACCTGCGACCCCCGCGACTGAATGCCCCCGCTTGCTCTCACAGGAGAGCGAGCCCTTGCGCAACAGCATGTTGACCGTCATACAAAACCAATAAAGGAACAGCCATGAACGAAGCCGAACGAACCCGCAAAATCGAGGAGTGGAATGCCGTGGAGGCCGCCATGCGTGCTCGCCTCGCCGCGCCCGGCAGCACCAGCATCGAGCATCTGCTCGAACTGGCACCGACGGACTACCTTGCCGGCATAGGCAGCGGCGACTTCCCCAGCCCGGCCATCGGCGACCTGATAGGTTTCTACCCCATCGAATGGTCCGAGGGGCGCTTTGTCTTCCAGGGCACGCCGGGGAAGCGTCACTACAACCCGCTCGGCAGCGTGCACGGAGGCTACGCCGCGACGCTGCTGGACTCCGCCATGGGCTGCGCGGTGCACACCGGATTGAAGAAAGGCCAGGCCTATACCACCGTCGATCTGCGCATCAGTTATGTACGCGCGCTGACCAGCGATACCGGACCGGTCCGGGCGGAAGGCACGATCGTCCACATCGGCCGCACCATCGCCCTCGCCGAAGGCCGCATCTACGACGTGGACGACCGCCTCTACGCCACCGGCACCACGACCTGCATGATCCTCGGCCCCCGAGGCTGACGGAGCTTGCCGGTATCGATCACCTCACCGAGCGATCGATACCGGCTCCCGCCTCAACCCTGCCAGCGCTTGAACAGCACGCTGGCATTCACTCCGCCGAAACCGAAGCCATTGGACAGCGCATGCTCGATGCGCATCCGGCGCGCCGCTCCGTGAACGATGTCGACACCCTGCGCCGCCTCGTCGACGTGCTCCAGGTTGAGCGTCGCCGGGACCTTCTGATCGCGCAGCGCCAGGGCGGTGAAGATCGCCTCGATACCGCCGGCAGCGCCGAGCAGATGGCCGGTGGAGGACTTGGTAGACGTCACCGCAATACCGCCTTTCGCGCCGAACAGCGCCTTGATCGCCGCCAACTCGCCCTTGTCACCGACCGGTGTCGAGGTGGCGTGGGCGTTGAGGTGCTGCACCTGCGCGGGCGCGATGTCCGCCTGGCGCAGCGCCAGCTCCATCGAGCGACGTGCGCCATTGCCATCTTCCGGCCCGGCGGTGAGGTGATAGGCATCGGCACTGGTGCCGTAGCCGACCAGTTCGGCGATCGGCAGCGCGCCCCGGGACAGCGCATGTTCGAGCGACTCGATCACCAGCACACCGGCACCCTCACCCATGACGAAGCCGTCGCGATCACGGTCGAAGGGGCGCGAGGCGCGCTCGGGCGTCTCGTTGAAATCGCTCGAAAGTGCCCGGGCCGCGGCGAAACCGCCCAGGCTGACACGGTCGATCGCTGCCTCAGCGCCACCGCACACGGCGATGTCCACCTCACCCGCGCGAATCATCCGCGCCGCATCGCCGATCGCCTGCACGCCCGCCGCGCACGCGGTGGCCGGCGCACCCAGCGGCCCCTTGAAGCCATGCTGGATGGACAGGTGACCCGCCGCGAGATTGACCAGGAAGGACGGAATGGTGAACGGCGAGAGGCGCCGCGGCCCCCGGCTGTCGGTCGTCCTCACCGCTTCGGCGATGGTGCCGAAACCGCCGATACCAGATGCGATGATAGTCGCCGTGCGCTCCTGCTGCGCAGCGCTTTGCGGGAACCAGTTCGCCTGCTCCAGCGCCTCGCGGGCGGCGGCGAGGGCAAACAGGATGAAGCGATCCATTTTCTTGCGTTCCTTGGCTGGCGCGGCGCGCTCCGGATCGAACCCGGCCTCGGGGTCTTCCCCCAACGTCGGCACCGCACCGCCAATCGCTGTAGGCAGGTCGGCAACGACATCGTCAGGCAGCCGCCTGATGCCCGACTGACCGGCCAATAGGCGGCGCCAGACGATTTCGGTCCCACAACCCAGCGGCGAGACCAACCCCATGCCGGTCACCACGATTCTCGTTGCAGTCATATCCAGCCTCCGGGGCGCCGGAAAAAACGGGCACCCAGATAATAAAAAACCCGCCGCAAAGGTTCACGGCAGGCGTAAAGGCGCTGCGTACCCACAGCGTCCGGGGGAACTTCAGGCGGCGTCTTCGCCCGTCGACTTGTAGCGCTTGGCGGCCTGGCTCAGCGACAGGTTGGGCATCAACTTCAGGCGCGCGGCAGCGAACGCCTCCCAGTCGGCAACGTCCGGCAGCGCAGGGATGGTGACGTTCTCGCCCAGATCGAGACCGGCCAGCGCGGCATCGACCATCTCCATGGTTTCCATCACCATGCTCGCCGGGAAGCCGTCCACGTCCAGCCCGGCACGCTCCCAGATTTCCGTCCGGGTCGCTCCCGGCAGCACCGCCTGGACGCGAACGCCCAGCGGCACCAGCTCGTTCTGCAGGCTCTGGGTGAGGCTGAGCACATAAGCCTTGGTGGCGTTGTAGGGGCCGTTGAACAACTCCGGCGCCAGCGCCAGCACCGAGGCGATGTTGATCAGCGTGCCGCCGGCAGCCGCACCGAAACGCGTGCCGGCGGCCATCGCCAGCCGCGTCAGGGCGACCACGTTGAGCTGGACCATCTGCTCGAAGGCGTCCAGATTGGTTTCCAGCGTCGTACCCTTCACGGCGATGCCGGCGTTGTTCACCAGCAGGCTGATCGAGTCGTCACTGCGCAGGCGCTGCTCGACGCGCAGCAGATCCGCCTTGTCGGTCAGGTCGGCGCGCAGCACCTCGACCTTCACCCCGGTCTCGCTGCCCAGACGCGCAGCAAGCGCATTCAGGCGCTGCTCGTCGCGCGCCACCAGCAGCAGATCGTAGCCGCGTTGAGCGAGACGTTGCGCATAGCCGGCGCCGATTCCGCTGGAAGCTCCGGTAACCAGTGCCACGCCTTTTCGTGAAGGGACGCTCATGTGTTGCTCCGCAAGTAAGAGATCGTGAGCTTATATTAATACCATAATCTAATGATCGCCAAGCCTTTGATGAGCACTCACCAAACGGCCATACGAGTAAGTGAAAATGGAAATCCGGAAACGAAAAAGGCGCCATAAGGCGCCTTCGTCGTCAAACACGAGCGCTATCAGCTTTTGCTGGCGCGCTTGCGGTCGTTTTCGTTGAGGAACTTTTTGCGCAGACGGATCGACTTCGGCGTCACTTCGACCAGCTCGTCGTCGTCGATGAATTCCAGCGCCTGCTCCAGGGTGAACTTGATCGGCGGAACCAGGGCGATGGTTTCGTCCTTGCCCGAAGCGCGCATGTTGTCGAGCTTCTTGCCCTTGGTGGGGTTGATCACCAGGTCGTTGTCACGGCTGTTGATGCCGCACAGCTGGCCTTCGTAGATGTCCTGGCCAGGCTCGAGGAACAGCTTGCCGCGATCCTGCAGGGTTTCCAGCGAATAGGTCAGCGCCTTGCCGGTGGCCATCGAAACCAGCACGCCGTTGAGGCGGTGGCCGACGTCGCCGACCTTGATCGGACCGTAGTGGCTGAAGGTGCTGGTCAGCACGCCGCTGCCGGAGGTCATGGTCAGGAAGGCGTTACGGAAACCGATCAGGCCACGTGCCGGCACGGTGTATTCCAGGCGGATACGACCCTTGCCATCCGGAACCATGTTGGTCAGGTCAGCCTTGCGCAGACCCATCTGCTCCATGATCGGACCCTGGTGCTGCTCTTCGATGTCGATGATGACGTTCTCGTAGGGCTCCTGCTTCTCGCCATTCACTTCCTTGATCACCACTTCCGGACGGCCGACGGCCAGCTCGAAGCCTTCGCGGCGCATGGTTTCGATCAGTACGGAGAGGTGCAGCTCGCCACGGCCGGAGACCTTGAACTTGTCGGCCGAATCGCCTTCCTCGACGCGCAGGGCGACGTTGTGCAGCAGCTCCTTCTCAAGGCGCTCCTTGATGTTGCGGCTGGTGACGAACTTGCCTTCCTTGCCGCAGAACGGCGAGTCGTTGACCTGGAAGGTCATGGAAACGGTCGGCTCGTCGACGGACAGCGGCGGCAGGGCTTCGACGGCCTGCAGGTCGCAAAGCGTGTCGGAGATGTACAGCTCGTCCATGCCGCTGACGCAGACGATGTCACCGGCCTGGGCCTCGGCGACTTCGACACGGTGCAGGCCCGAGTGCCCCATGATCTTCAGGATGCGGCCCTGACGTTTCTTGCCGTCGGCGCCGATGGCGACGACCGGGGTGTTGGTCTTGACCTTGCCGCGAGCGATACGGCCGATGCCGATGACGCCGAGGAAGCTGTTGTAGTCCAGCTGCGAGATCTGCATCTGGAACGGGCCGTCGATATCGACCTTCGGCGGCGGAACGTGGTCGACGATGGCCTGGAACAGGGCATCCATGTGGTCGTCCATCTTCTCGTGATCGAGACCGGCAATGCCGTTCAGGGCGCTGGCGTAGACGATCGGGAAGTCGAGCTGCTCGTCGGTGGCGCCGAGGTTGTCGAAGAGGTCGAAGATCTGGTCGATGACCCAGTCCGGACGCGCGCCCGGACGGTCGATCTTGTTCACCACGAGGATCGGACGCAGGCCGGCCTTGAACGCCTTCTGGGTCACGAAACGGGTTTGCGGCATCGGGCCGTCCTGGGCGTCGACCACCAGCAGCACGGAGTCGACCATCGACATCACGCGCTCGACTTCACCACCGAAGTCGGCGTGGCCGGGGGTGTCGACGATGTTGATGTCGTAGCCGTTCCACTTCAGCGCGGTGTTCTTCGCGAGAATGGTGATGCCGCGCTCTTTTTCCTGGTCGTTGGAGTCCATCACGCGCTCGCTTTCGAGCTCTTTGCGGTCCAGGGTGCCGGACAGGCGCAGGAGTTTGTCCACCAGGGTGGTTTTGCCATGGTCAACGTGGGCGATGATGGCGATGTTGCGGAGATTCTCGATCACAGTTCTATATCTCGTTTGTGGCACCGGGCTGAAGGTCCGGGCTGGAAGCGTGCTTTCCCCGTCGCCGATCACGGAAACGGGGCCTGAAACGGTAGGGCTCAGGCGTCGGGAGGGCGGTGGCGGATACTGCCGCCGAACAGCCCAGGCTGCTTAAGACGGGCGATAAACACGTACATTCGCATGCCCCTCGCTGAGCAGATGGTGAGCGTGCAGGCGGCTCATCACGCCTTTGTCGCAGTACAGCAGGTACTGGCGATTTTCATCCAGTTCCTTGAACTTGCTGTTGACGGCATAGAACGGCAGGTTGCGCACTTCGATGCCGGACAGTTCTAGCGGCGCCTCTTCCTGGTCGTCGGGGTGACGGATGTCGATCACCACCTGCCCCGGCAGCGCCTGGGCGATCTCCTCGACCTGGACGTCCTGCCCCAGCTCGTCGATCACCCGGTCCACGGTCATCCGCCGCGAACGCTGCAGCGCCCGCTCGAGAATCGCCATGTCGAACTGCTTTTCTTCGTATTCGATACGCGCCCGCTTGGCGCGGGTGGTCGGGTTTACCGAGATCACGCCGCAGTATTCCGGCATGTGCTTGGCGAACTCGGCGGTGCCGATTTCACAGGCGGTATCGATGATGTCCTGCTTGTGCGCCGCGACCAGCGGGCGCAGCACCAGCATGTCGGTGGCCGAATCGATCACCGAGAGATTCGGCAGCGTCTGGCTGGACACCTGGGAAATCGCCTCGCCGGTCACCAGCGCATCGATTTGCAAATCTTCGGCCAGGCGCGTGGCGGCGCGCAGCATCATGCGCTTCAACACCACGCCCATCTGGCTGTTGTCGACCTTCTCCAGAATCTCGCCGAGCACTTCCTCGAACGGCACGCTGATGAACAGCACCCGGTGCGATTTGCCGAACTTGTCCCACAGGTAATGAGCGACTTCCATCACGCCCAGCTCGTGGGCACGACCGCCAAGATTGAAGAAGCAGAAGTGCGTGAGCAGGCCGCGACGCATCATCTGGTAGGCCGCCACCGTGGAGTCGAATCCGCCGGACATCAGTACCAGCGTCTGCTCCAGCGAGCCCAGCGGGTAACCGCCGATGCCATTGTGCTGGTGATGGATGACGAACAGGCGTTCGTGGCGAATCTCCATGCGCACTTCGACTTCCGGCTGCTTCAGCGAGATGCCGGCGGCACCGCACTGCTGACGCAGCTGGCTGCCGACGTAGCGCTCGATCTCCATCGAGGTGAAGCTGTGCTTGCCGGCGCGCTTGCAACGCACGGCGAAGACCTTGCCAGCCAGTTGGTCACCGAAATGCAGCTTGCACTTCTCCAGCACGTCGTCGAAATCGCCCAGCGGGTATTCGTGCACTTCAAGAAAATGGGTGATGCCCGGAACGCAGGTCAGCCGCTCGATGATCTGGCGCAGGACCTTCGGGTCCTCCACACGGGTCAGCAGCTCGAGGTTGTCCCACACGCCTTCCACACTGACGTCGGCATCCAGGTCGCGCAGAACCGTGCGCACATTCTTCGCCAGCTGGCGGATGAACTGCTTGCGCACCGGCCGGCTTTTGATGGTGATTTCCGGGAAGACCTTGACGATGAGTTTCATGGAAACAGCGCGTGCACGAAGCAGCCGAAAAAGAGGGGGGCGGATTATAGCGGAAAATTGCTCAAGGTTTAATCAGTGATTATCAGCCTACTTAGATACGCACCAATACAATGCAAACAAAAAACATCACGCACCAATTAAAGGCGCACACCCTCCTCAAATTGCCTTTGACCCCCTGAAAAATCACGTGTTTCGGGGTCGTTACCATTTCGGGGCGCTGGCATGCTAATTGCTCCCTTGTGAGGCAGGTTGCCCTGGCGGAGTATCCCTGCCCCGGCATCAACTGATACTGGGGGTATGCCAACCGCTCCCAGCCTTTCACCTGGAGGACAACATGTCGAAGTCGCTTCAACTGATCAAAGATAACGATGTGAAGTGGATTGATCTGCGCTTCACCGACACCAAGGGCAAGCAGCAACACGTCACCATGCCGGCACGCGATGCGGACGACGATTTCTTCGAGTACGGCAAGATGTTCGATGGCTCCTCCATCGCCGGCTGGAAAGGCATCGAAGCCTCCGACATGATCCTGATGCCCGATGACACCACCGCCGTGCTCGATCCGTTCACCGAAGAGCCGACCCTGATCCTGGTCTGCGACATCATCGAGCCGAGCACCATGCAAGGCTACGACCGCGACCCGCGCGCCATCGCTCGCCGCGCCGAGGAATACCTCAAGTCCACCGGTATCGGCGACAAGGTGTTCGTCGGTCCGGAGCCGGAATTCTTCGTATTCGACGAAGTGAAGTTCAAGTCGGACATCTCCGGCTCGATGTTCAAGATCTTCTCCGAGCAGGCTTCCTGGAACACCGACGGTGATTTCGAAAGCGGCAACAAAGGTCACCGTCCGGGCGTCAAGGGCGGCTACTTCCCGGTACCGCCGGTCGACCACGACCACGAAATCCGTACCGCCATGTGCAACGCACTGGAAGAGATGGGCCTGAAGGTCGAAGTTCACCACCACGAAGTGGCGACTGCCGGCCAGAACGAAATCGGCGTGCTGTTCAACACCCTGGTCGCCAAGGCCGACGAAGTGCAGACCCTGAAGTACTGCGTGCACAACGTCGCCGACGCCTACGGCAAGACCGCTACCTTCATGCCGAAGCCGCTGTACGGCGACAACGGTTCGGGTATGCACGTCCACCTGTCGATCTCCAAAGAAGGCAAGAACACCTTCGCTGGCGAAGGCTATGCCGGCCTGTCCGACACCGCCCTGTTCTTCATCGGCGGCATCATCAAGCACGGCAAGGCACTGAACGGCTTCACCAACCCGTCGACCAACTCCTACAAGCGTCTGGTCCCGGGCTTCGAAGCACCGGTCATGCTGGCCTACTCGGCCCGTAACCGTTCCGCCTCGATCCGTATCCCGTACGTCAACAGCCCGAAAGCCCGCCGCATCGAAGCGCGCTTCCCGGATCCGGCTGCCAACCCGTACCTGGCCTTCGCTGCACTGCTGATGGCCGGGCTGGACGGTATCCAGAACAAGATCCACCCCGGCGATGCCGCCGACAAAAACCTGTACGACCTGCCGCCGGAAGAGGCGAGCCAGATCCCGCAGGTCTGCGGCAGCCTGAAGGAAGCCCTGGAAGAGCTGGACAAGGGCCGCGCGTTCCTGACCAAGGGCGGCGTGTTCTCCGACGACTTCATCGATGCCTACATCGAGCTGAAATCGGAAGAAGAGATCAAGGTGCGTACCTTCGTGCACCCGCTGGAATACGACCTGTACTACAGCGTCTAAGCCAGTAGCGTCAGCGAAAGGCCTCCCTCGGGAGGCCTTTTTCATGGGCGCCCGAAAAGTCTCTGCGCGGCCCGGAGGATGCCGGGGCTTTCGGGCTCATCCGCCTTGCAAGCCGGGCGCGGGGGTGCAAGGCTTAAGGCGTCCACTCACGGAGCCGCACCGATGCGCCTGTTGATTGCCTGCCTTCTCTGCTTGCTGACCCTGCCGGCGACCGCGCAGATCTACAAATACATCGATGCCAATGGCAAGACGGTGTTCACCAACCAACCGCCGGACGGCACCCAGGCGGAAACCATCCAACTGCCGCCGACCAACACCGTGGATATCCAGACACCCAATCCGCCCCCCAGCCAGGGCTCCGACCAGCAGCAGGCGGATCAGCCGCCGTATGCGGTACTGCAGCTGAACGTGCCCACCACCGAGGCCATCCGCGCCAACAATGGCAGCTTCAGCGTGGATGTGATCCTGCAGCCCGAACTGAGTGCGGGTCATACGCTGCGCCTGCTGCTGGATGGCAACCCGTATGGCGTTCCCTATTCCTCGCTGCGCCTGCCACTGAGCAACATCGATCGCGGCGAGCACAGCCTGGCCGTCCAGGTCCTCAGTGGCGGCCAGTCGATCCAGCAGAGCGCGCCCATCACCTTCAGCGTGCAACGGGTCAACACCCAGAGCCCGGCGCTGCGTCCACCGCCATCCCCACCGCCACCACCGAGGCCCAGCAACTAGTGCCGAACGTTCGCCTGCTTTTTGTCCTGCTGCTGGTCGCGCTGCCTGCGGCCGCCGAGGTGTACACCTACGTCGATGCCGCCGGGAACCGTGTGTTCACCGACCAGCCACGGGCGGGCGACAACGCCAAGCGCGTCGAGCTGGCGCCGCCCAACGCGATGACCTCGGCGCCAGCGACGATCCACATGCGACCGCCCGCGACTGCGCCGGTGGCCGCGCCGCGCTACGACCTGCTGCGCATTCTGGTTCCCGAACCGGATGCGACCCTTCGCGATGGCGATGGCAAGCTGATCGTCACCGTGACCAGCGAGCCGAACCTGCTGCCCGGGCACAGTTTCCGGCTGTATCTGGATGGCAAGGTGGTCGGCGAACCGACGCGCAGCCCCGTGTTCCCACTCGCCGCGCAGGACCGCGGAACGCATCAGCTGTCGGTGGAAATCGTCGACGCCGCCGGCGTCGTTCTGGAGCGGACGCCGAGCCAGCCCTTCCACGTACAGCGTCCGAGCCTCGCGCAGAAACGCAACGTCAACCCCTGCAAGAAGGACGACTGGGGCGTGCGACCGGAATGCCCGCTGAAGGACAAACCTCCGGAAAAACGCGACATCCCCTTCATCCCGTTCATCTAAAGCAAAGCCGCGCACCAATAAAGAGCACGATAGTGCACTAATTTTTATACTCTCCCCAAATAAGCCCACTATCCGGCTGTTTTTTGCGCCGAAAAACAGCTTGCCGGAGGATTTCGGCCACAAAAGCGCGTCTTTTCAGGGCTTGGTTTGCTTTTTGCATTTTTCCAGCATCCTTTGAGACCTGCGCACTCATGACCAACGATTCTCCCCTGCACCGGTTGTTGCTCGACAATCTCACCACCGCGACCTTGCTGCTCAACGCCGAACTGCGGCTCGAGTACATGAACCCGGCGGCGGAGATGCTGCTGGCCGTCAGCGGGCAGCGCAGCCACGGGCAATTCATCAGCGAACTGTTCACCGAGTCACCCGAGGCGCTGCATTCGCTGCGCCAGGCGGTCGAGCAGGCCCATCCGTTCACCAAGCGCGAAGCCACCCTCACCTCGCTCACCGGCCAGATGCAGACGGTCGACTACGCGGTGACGCCGATCATCACCCGTAACGAGACCCTGCTGCTTCTGGAAGTGCACCCGCGCGATCGCCTGCTGCGGATCACCAAGGAAGAGGCGCAGCTGTCCAAGCAGGAAACCACCAAACTGCTGGTGCGGGGCCTCGCCCACGAGATCAAGAACCCGCTGGGCGGCATTCGCGGCGCGGCCCAGTTGCTTGCCCGCGAGCTGCCCGAAGAACACCTCAAGGACTACACCAACGTCATCATCGAGGAGGCCGACCGCCTGCGGAATCTGGTCGACCGCATGCTCGGCTCGAACAAGCTGCCGTCGCTGTCGATGACCAACGTCCACGAAGTGCTGGAGCGCGTCAGCAGCCTGGTCGAGGCGGAAAGCCAGGGGCGCATCACCCTGGTTCGCGACTACGACCCGAGCATTCCCGAGGTGCTGATCGACCGCGAGCAGATGATCCAGGCGGTGCTCAACATCGTGCGCAACGCGATGCAGGCGCTGTCGGCGCAGAACGACCTGCACCTGGGACGGATTTCCCTGCGTACCCGCACCCTGCGCCAGTTCACCATCGGCTACATCCGCCATCGCCTGGTGGCGAAGCTGGAAATCATCGACAACGGGCCGGGCATCCCCGCCGACATGCAGGACACCATCTTCTACCCCATGGTCAGTGGCCGCCCGGACGGTACCGGGCTCGGCCTCGCGATCACCCAGAACATCATCAGTCAGCACCAGGGGCTGATCGAATGCGAAAGCCATCCCGGCCACACCGTGTTCTCGATCTTCCTGCCGCTGGAACAAGGAGCAGCGTCACATGAGCCGTAGCGAAACCGTCTGGATCGTCGATGACGACCGTTCCATCCGCTGGGTCCTGGAAAAGGCGTTGCAACAGGAGGGGATGAACGTCCAGAGCTTCGACAACGCCGACAGCGTGCTCAATCGGCTGACTCGCCAGCAGCCGGACGTGATCATTTCCGACATCCGCATGCCCGGCTCCAGCGGACTCGATCTGCTGGCGCAGATCCGCGAGCTGTACCCCCGCCTGCCGGTGATCATCATGACCGCGCATTCCGACCTGGACAGCGCGGTCGCCTCCTACCAGGGCGGCGCCTTCGAGTACCTGCCCAAGCCGTTCGACGTGGACGAGGCGGTTTCGCTGGTCAAGCGCGCCTTCCTGCATGCCCAGGAACAACAGGGCCTGGAAGCGCCGGCGAGCATCGCCCGGACGCCGGAAATCATCGGCGAGGCACCGGCGATGCAGGAGGTGTTCCGCGCCATCGGTCGCCTGTCGCATTCCAACATCACCGTGCTGATCAACGGCGAGTCCGGCACCGGCAAGGAACTGGTCGCCCACGCCCTGCACCGCCACAGTCCGCGCGCCGCGGCGCCTTTCATCGCGCTGAACATGGCGGCGATTCCCAAGGACCTGATGGAGTCCGAGCTGTTCGGCCACGAGAAAGGCGCGTTCACCGGCGCGGCCAACCAGCGTCGCGGGCGCTTCGAGCAGGCCGACGGCGGCACGCTGTTCCTCGACGAGATCGGCGACATGCCGGCCGACACCCAGACCCGTCTGCTGCGCGTGCTGGCCGACGGCGAGTTCTACCGGGTCGGCGGGCATACGCCGGTCAAGGTCGACGTTCGGATCATCGCCGCGACCCACCAGAACCTGGAAAACCTGGTGCAGGCGGGGAAATTCCGCGAAGACCTTTTCCACCGCCTCAACGTCATCCGCATCCACATCCCGCGGATGTCCGATCGCCGCGAGGACATTCCCGCGCTGGCCCGCCACTTCCTCGCCCGCGCCGCGCTGGAGCTGGCGGTCGAGCCGAAGCTGCTGAAGCCGGAAACCGAGGATTACCTGCAGAACCTGCACTGGCCGGGCAACGTGCGTCAGCTGGAGAACACCTGCCGCTGGATCACGGTGATGGCGTCGGGTCGCGAAGTGCACATCGACGACCTGCCCCCGGAGCTGCTCACCCAGCCGCAGGATGCCGCGCCGGTGACCAACTGGGAGCAGGCCCTGCGCCAGTGGGCCGACCAGGCCCTGGCGCGCGGCCAGTCGAGCCTACTCGACAGCGCCGTGCCGACCTTCGAGCGGATCATGATCGAGACCGCGCTCAAGCACACCGCCGGCCGCCGCCGCGATGCCGCGGTACTGCTCGGCTGGGGTCGCAACACCCTGACGCGCAAGATCAAGGAACTGGGCATGAAGATCGACGGCGGTGACGACGACGACAGCGAAGAAAGCTGAGCCGCGTCGCGCTGGAACAAAAGCAGACTTCGGTCTGCTTTTTTATTGCCTCGCGGCTCCCGCCAACCCGCCAGCGGGAACGGGCCGACGGGAAGTGCGCCCTGTCTCTGCCGCGGCGCCGCAAACCGCTTACCCGAATCCACCCTGCCGATGACCTTGTCATGCACAACCTGAATGCACGGTGCACAGATGTTGAACACGCACCGTGCCGCGCATTCCCCTCGCGCAAACGACGGAGAAGCATCAAACCCGCTCGATTTTCACAACAATTGAAGCACAAGCTATTGATTTTAAAGGACTTAAAAACGAAGACCTGCAGATTTCGGGCATCCGCACGGAACTGGCACAGCAGATGCAATAAGCCAGATACCACCGTTTTTCGGGGGCCTTGGTACAGGCAGGCCGGGGATTCCCCTCTTTTATTCCGCTCGCAGGCTGATCTCCAGCCGCCATCCTCCCTCCTCTGCCGCGCCCTTCAAGGCGCCGTGCAGGGGCAGGGCAGCGACAAGATTGAGCAACAACCCACGCTCCACCCGCACGATCCTCCAGTTCACCGGACGCCCGTCGAGCAGCAACTGGCCGCCCGCCGTCTTGCCGCGGGTTTCGATGAGCATCGCCAGCGTGCCTTCGATACGCTCGACGAAAACCTTCGGTTCGCGGTCGAACCACAGCACCAGCGCACCGGGCAGGACCTCGACCCGCTGCAACAGTACGGGCTGGGGCGCATTCAGGCGACCGATCATCATCCCCAGCAGCAGGCCGAACAGCGCCAGGGCCAGGAGAAAGCGCGGCCACATGCGCGGTCGCGGGTCATCCTCGGGGGTAGAATGGAGCCCGTCTTCAGGCTCGGAGCCGTGCATGTTTCGCGTGATCCTTTTTCAACCGGAAATTCCACCCAACACCGGCAACATTATCAGGCTATGCGCCAACGCTGGCTGCAGCCTGCACCTGATCGAGCCGCTGGGGTTCGAGCTGGACGACAAACGTCTGCGCCGCGCCGGCCTGGATTACCACGAGTACGCCACCCTGCAGCGTCACGCCGACCTGCCCAGCTGCCTGAAAAGCCTCGGCCACCCGCGGGTATTCGCCTTCACCACCAAAGGCTCGCGCCCGCACCATGAGGCCGAGTACCGCGAGGGCGATGCCTTCCTCTTCGGCCCCGAGAGCCGCGGCCTGCCGGAAGAAATCCGCAATGCCTTGCCGGTCGACCAGCGGCTGCGCCTACCGATGCGGCCGGACTGCCGCAGCCTGAACCTCTCCAACACGGTGGCGGTTGCGGTCTACGAAGCCTGGCGCCAACTTGGTTTCCGCGGCGGCGCTTAGCGTTTCATCGGGCGGCGTCGGCTGTCCTGAACCATCCTCCGCGGCGCGGCGTCGTAACTCAGATGCCTGAGCGAACCCGCGTCAGCCGCCGAGGAGAACCGCATGCGTAAAGCGCGCTTCAAGCCTTACAAGGGCCCGGCCGGTGGCTGGGGTTCGGCGCATTCGGTGGGCGAGATACTGCTGCGCGAACGCGCGCCCTTCGCCGCCAGCAAGGCGCTGCTCAAACAGAACAAGCCGATCGACGGCTTCGCCTGCGTTAGCTGCGCCTGGGCCAAGCCGCACCCGAGCCTGCCGCTGGCCTTCTGCGAGAACGGCGCCAAGGCCACCGCCTGGGAAGGCACCCACCTGCGCTGCGGGCCGGAGTTCTTCGCCCGGCATACGCTGCGCGAACTGCGCAACTGGAGCGACTACGAACTCGAGCAGCAGGGTCGCCTGACCGAACCGCTGCGCTGGGACGCCGCCAGCGACCGCTACCTGCCGATCAGCTGGGAACAGGCCTTCGCCGAGATCGGCGCCGAACTCAAGGGCTATGCCGATCCCAATGAAGTGGTGTTCTACGCCTCCGGCCGTGCCTCGCTGGAGGCCTCCTACATGTGGGCGCTGTATGCCCGCCTGTACGGCACCAACAACCTGCCGGACAGTTCGAACATGTGCCACGAGAGCACCTCGATCGCGCTGCCGGAAAGTATCGGCGTGCCGGTCGGCACGGTCACGCTGAACGACTTCGCGAAAACCGACGGCCTGCTGTTCTTCGGCCACAACACCGGCAGCAACGCCCCGCGGATGCTCCATGAGCTGGAGGCCGCGCGTAAACGCAATGCGCCGATCATCACCTTCAACCCGCTGCGCGAACGCGGGCTGGAGCGCTTCACCAACCCGCAGTCGCCGGTGCAGATGACCACCGGCGAATCCATCGTGGTCAGCACCCAGTATCACCAGCTGGC
This sequence comes from Pseudomonas sp. UBA3153, assembly GCF_002364635.1. Classification (NCBI taxonomy): domain Bacteria; kingdom Pseudomonadati; phylum Pseudomonadota; class Gammaproteobacteria; order Pseudomonadales; family Pseudomonadaceae; genus Pseudomonas; species Pseudomonas sp. UBA3153. Next base: position 16,847 of record NZ_DEYR01000013.1, on the reverse strand, counting down.
GATCGGCGGCGACATCGCCTGCATTGCCGGGATCTGCAAGGCACTCTTTGAAATGGACGACTGCGCCCGCGAGACCGGTGCCGCGCGGGTGCTCGACGTTGCTTTCATCGAGGAGCACACGGCGGGCTTCGAGGCCTTCGAGCAACGCATCCGCAGCTATGCCTGGCCAATGCTGGAGCGCCGCAGTGGTTTGACCCGCGGCGCCATGGAGGCCGCGGCCAGCGTCTACGCCCGTTGCGAGCGGGTGATCGGGATATACGGCATGGGGCTGACCCAGCACCGCCACGGCGTGCTGAACGTGCAGATGCTGGTCAACCTGCTGCTGTTGCGCGGCAACATGGGCAAGGAAGGCGCCGGCATATGCCCGGTGCGCGGCCATTCCAACGTGCAGGGCCAGCGCAGCGTGGGGATCACCGAGAAAGCCGCCAAGGTACCCGCGGACAAATTGCGCGAGCGCTTTGGCTTCGAGCCTCCCAGCGAGGACGGGATGAACACGGTGGAGGCCTGCGAAGCAATCATCGCCGGCAAGGTGAAAGCTTTCGTCGCCCTCGGCGGCAATTTCGTCCGCGCGATTCCCGACAGCGGCCGTCTCGAGCCGGCCTGGTCGGCGCTCAAGCTGAGCGTGCAGATCGCCACCAAGCTCAACCGCAGCCATCTGGTCCACGGCGAGAAGGCCTACCTGCTGCCGTGCCTGGGACGCACCGAGGTCGACGTCCAGGCCAGCGGCGAGCAGCGCTACACCACCGAGGACAGCACCGCCTGCATCCGTGCCTGGCGCGGCGTGGCGGCGCCGGCCGGCGAGCACCTGCTGTCCGAGCCGGCCATCATCGCGGCGCTGGCCAAGGCCACCCTGGCGCCGAACCCGGCCATCGACTGGGATGCCTGGGTAGCCGACTACGGCCGGGTGCGCGACGCCATTGCCGCGACCTACCCGGAGACCTTCCACGACCTCAACGTCAGGATGATGGAGCCTGGCGGCTTCCACCGCCCGCTCGGCGCCAGCAAGCGTCAGTGGCAGACGAGCAACGGCAAGGCCAACTTCATCGAGCCGCACACCCTGTCGGCGGACGAGGATGTCGAGCAGCCGCCGGAGCGTCGCAACGTGCTGAACCTAATGACGATCCGCAGCAACGACCAGTTCAACACCACCGTCTACGGCTACAACGACCGCTTTCGCGGTATCCACGGCACCCGCGCGGTGCTGCTGATGCATCGCAACGACATCGCTCGGCTCAATCTAGCGGAAGGCGATAAGGTGCAGGTCAGCACTGCGGTGGACGACGGCGAGCATCGCGAGGTGGGGCCGCTGCGGGTGACGCCCTACGACATCCCCGAAGGCTGCTGCGCCGGCTACTACCCCGAGTGCAACGCGCTGATCCCGCTTTGGCATTACGCGGAAAGGGCCAAGGTGCCGGCGGCGAAATCGATCCCCGTCACGCTGCGCCAGGTGATCGCGGTGGGCCAGGACGCCAGCGTGCCGGTGGAGCCAACGCCGCTGCCCGGCTAGCCCGACGGCCTGCTCAGCCGAAGCAGAGCACGGTCATCAGCAGCCCGCCGCCGGTGAGCATGGCGAACAGACACAGGGCCAGGATGAACGGCCGCACGCCCAGCGCGGCCAGCTTCTCCAGACGCGTCTCGTAGCCCAGCGCGGCCATCGCCATCGCCAGGGCGATCTGGCCGATCAGGATCAGATCGCGGTGCAGTTCGGCGGGCAGCTGGACGTAGCTGTTGAACAGCACCATCGCCAGGAAGCCGAAGGCGAACCACGGAATCACCAGGCGGCCTTTGCCCTCGATGCCCATCGCGGCCGGATGGCCGCGCCGCAGCCACCACTGGCCGACGATCAGCAGGAAGGGAATCAGCAGCAGCACCCGCAGCAACTTCACGATAACCGCATTCGCCAGCGCATCCGGCCCGACGGCGTCGGCAGCGGCCACCACCTGGGCGACCTCGTGCACGGTGGCGCCGATGTAGATGCCGAAGCGCGCCTCGTCCAGCCCCACCAGCGGGTAGAGCAGCGGATAGACCAGCATCGACAGCGAGCCGAAGAGAACCACGGTGGCCACCGCCATCGAGGTCGCCGCCGGCCGCGAGCGAATCGTCGCCTCGGTAGCCAGCACCGCCGCGGCCCCGCAGATCGCGCTGCCGGCGCAGGTCAGCAGGGTGGTTTCCGCGTCCAGCTTCAGCAGCCGGGTGCCGATCAGGTAACCCAGCGTCAGCACGCAGCCGATCACCAGCACGTCGAGCACCAGCACCCAGGGCCCGAGGGCGAATATCTGCTGCAGGGTCAACGACAGACCGAACAGCACGATGCCGCCGCGCAGCAGCCAGCGCGTGCAGAAAGATAAACCCGGACGCACGCCGGGCAGCGAACGGATGACACCGAGGTTGCCCGCCAGCAGGCCGAGCAACAACGAGAACACCAGGGGGCTGAAACCGCTGTGGGCGAGCAGCGGCACCTGCGAAAGACCGTAGCCGAGCGCCGTCAGTACGCTGCAAAGGAGCAGACCCTGCCACATGAAAACCACCTCCAGGCTTGCGAATGTGGTCAGGCTATGGGCGAATAGGTGCTGCTGCGAAACGGTTATAACGATATGACTGATCGGAAAAAGTGAAATGAACCCGAGCGTCACCTTCCGCCAGCTGCAGGTCTTCGTAGCCGTGGCCAAGGACACCAGCCTCGGCAACGCCGCGGAAAAACTCAGTCTCTCGCAGTCGGCCACCAGCCAGTCGCTCGCCGACCTCGAGCACCAGCTGGGCGTCATTCTCTTCGATCGCCAGGGGCGTCGCCTGCAGCTCAACGATGTCGGCAGGCGCCTGCTGCCCCAGGCCGAGAGCCTGCTGCACGAGCTCGGCCAGTTCGTCGAATCGGCGCGCGAGCCGCAGGGATCGCTGCAGGGCACCCTCAACATCGCCGCCAGCGCCACCATCGGTAATTACCTGCTGCCCTCGCTCGCCGGGCGCTTCAGCGAGGCGCACCCCGACGCCAACCTGCACTTGCGCCTGCGCAACACCGGCGAAGTGATCGGCGACATCCTCCGCTTCGAGGCCGACCTCGGCCTGGTGGAAGGCCAGTGCAGCGAGCCGCGGCTGGCCTGGGAAGTCTGGCGCCAGGACGAAATGCTCGTGGTCTGCGCCCCCGCGCATCCCCTCGCCCGCGGCGGACGGCTGAGCGACGAGGACATCCAGAACGAGCCGTGGATTCTGCGCGAGCCCGGCTCCGGCACCCGCAGCATCTTCGAGTCGGCGGTGCTGCACCACACCGAACGGCTACGGGTGCGCATGGAGCTTAGCCAGCACGAGGCGATCAAGCAGGCGGTGCGCGCCGGTTTCGGCCTGAGCTGCATGTCGCGCCTGAGCATCGCCGGCGAGCTGGAGCGCGGCGAACTGGTCGTCCTGCAGAACGACCTGCAACTGACCCGCACCTTTTCCCTGGTGTGGCACCCGGAGCGCTATCGCAGCGCGCTCTGGCAGGCCTTCAAGGTGTTCCTTCACGAAGCGCGCTGAGTGCCGTCGCGAGCGCCCGGGCCGAGGCCGGCGTCATTTCCGGCGACCGGGCCGCAGGTTAGGATCGCCGCCAGACACCCTTCACAGGAGCCGCCCCATGTCCGTCTTGCCGCACCGTCCGGTCGATGTCCGCGACCTCGAACTGATCTGCCGGCACCGTCATGCCATGTTCCACGAGGCCGGCCGCGACGCGGCCACGCTGGCGGTGATGACCGAACATTTTCGGCCCTGGCTGGCGCCGCGCTTGGCCGACGGACGCTATTTCGGCTTTGTCCTGCTGGACGGCGAAACACCGGTGGCCGGCATCGGCCTGATGGCCATCGACTGGCCGCCGCACCCGTCGCACCCGCGCCACGACCAGCGCGGCTACGTGCTCAACGTCTATGTCGAACACAGCCATCGGCGGCGCGGCCTGGGGCGTGAACTGATGCGACTGGCGGAAGCGGAATTCGCCCGCCGCGCGCTGCCGTTCGCCATCCTCCATGCCACCGAAATGGGCAAGCCGATGTACGCCGAACTGGGCTGGAAAGGCACCACGGAGATGGCGAAGGCGCTCTAGGCGGCGATAGCCGCGCATAAAAAAGCCGCCTCGAAAGGCGGCTGATGCGGTTGCTCGAACGCTTGGCGGAAGGCAAAGGCCGACGTTTCGCGGCCCACGCCCCGCGCTCCGTGAACGGGAGCGCGGAGCATCCGCAATGCGTTCAGCGGGCCTGCTTGGCCTTGAACTCGCGACGACGGCGGTGCAGCACCGGCTCGGTGTAGCCGTTGGGCTGCTTAGTGCCTTCCAGGACCAGCTCCAACGCGGCCTGGAACGCCACGCTGCTGGAGAAGTCCGGTGCCATCGGCCGGTAGGCCGGATCGCCGGCATTCTGCCGATCCACCACCGGCGCCATGCGCTCCAGGCTGGCGCGCACCTGCTCCTCGCTGACCACGCCGTGGCGCAGCCAGTTGGCCATGTGCTGGCTGGAGATGCGCAGGGTGGCGCGGTCTTCCATCAGGCCGATGTCATGGATGTCCGGCACCTTGGAGCAGCCGACGCCCTGCTCGACCCAGCGCACCACGTAGCCGAGGATGCCCTGGGCGTTGTTGTCCAGCTCGCTCTGGATGTCCGCCGCCGACCAGTCGCGGTTCGGCGCCAGCGGGATCGTGAGGATGTCGTCCACCGAGGCCGCCGCGCGCTGCGCCAGTTCAGCCTGCACGGCGAACACGTCGACCTGGTGGTAGTGCAGCGCGTGCAGCGCGGCGGCGGTCGGCGACGGCACCCAGGCGGTGTTGGCGCCGGATTTCGGATGGCCGATCTTCTGTTCCAGCATCGCCGCCATCAGGTCCGGCATCGCCCACATGCCCTTGCCGATCTGCGCACGCCCGGCGAGGCCGCAGGCGAGGCCGACGTCGACGTTGTTGTTCTCGTACGCGCCGATCCACTTCTCGCCCTTCATCGCCGCCTTGCGCACCATCGGCCCGGCTTCCATGGAGGTGTGGATTTCGTCGCCGGTGCGGTCGAGGAAGCCGGTGTTGATGAACACCACGCGCTCGCGGGCGGCCTTGATGCAGGCCTTGAGGTTGACCGTGGTGCGGCGCTCCTCGTCCATGATGCCGACCTTGAGGGTGTTGCGCGGCAGGCCGAGGATATCCTCGACACGACCGAACAGTTCGTTGGTGAACGCCACTTCCTCGGGGCCGTGCATCTTCGGCTTGACGATGTACACCGAGCCGCGCCGGCTGTTGCTGCGCGTGGTGTTGCCGTTGAGGTTGTGGATCGCCGCGAGGCTGGTGAACAGCGCGTCGAGGATGCCTTCCGGCGCCTCGTTGCCGGCACCGTCGAGGATCGCGTCGTTGGTCATCAGGTGGCCGACGTTGCGCACGAACAACAGCGAGCGGCCGTGCAGGGTCAGCGCGCTGCCGTCGGCCGCGGTGTAGTTGCGATCGGCGTACATGACGCGGGTGAAGACCTTGCCGCCCTTGTTGATGCCTTCGGCGAGGTCGCCCTTCATCAGGCCCAGCCAGTTGCGGTAGATCAGCACCTTGTCTTCGGCATCGACCGCGGCGACGGAGTCCTCGCAGTCCATGATGGTGGTCAGCGCGGCCTCCATCAGTACGTCCTTGACGCCGGCGGCGTCGGTCTGGCCGACCGGGCTGGAAGGATCGATCTGGATCTCGAAGTGCAGGCCGTTGTGCTTGAGCAGCACGGCCTTGGGCTGCGCGGCGTCGCCCTGGAAGCCGATGAACTGCGACTCGTCCTGCAGGCCGGTTTCATCGCCGCCCTTGAGGTTGACCACCAGCTTGTCGCCGTAGACCACGTAGGCCGTGGCGTCGACGTGGGAGCCGTTGGCCAGCGGCGCGGCCTGGTCGAGGAAGGCACGGGCGAAGGCGATCACCTTGGCGCCGCGCACTTCGTTGTAGCCCGGGCCCTTGCTGGCGCCGCCCTCTTCGCTGATCGCGTCGGTGCCGTAGAGCGCGTCGTACAGCGAGCCCCAGCGGGCGTTGGAAGCGTTCAGGGCGAAGCGCGCGTTCATCACCGGCACCACCAGCTGCGGGCCGGCCATACGGGCGATCTCGTCGTCGACGTTTTCGGTGGCGATGTGGAAATCCTCCACCGCCGGCAGCAGGTAGCCGATCTCGCCGAGGAACGCCTTGTAGGCCGCGCCGTCGTGAGCCTGGCCGGCACGCGCCTGGTGCCAGGCATCGATCTGCGCCTGCAGCTCGTCGCGCTTGGCCAGCAGCGCGCGGTTCTTCGGCGCCAGTTCGTCGATGAGTTTTCCGGCGCCGGCCCAGAACGCGTCGGCGTCGATGCCGGTGCCGGGAATCGCCTCGTCATTGACGAAGTCGAAGAGGATCTTGGCGACTTGCAGGCCGCCGGCTTGAACACGTTCCGTCATCATCTTCCTCTCTCTTTTCGGGGCCAGCACTGCCTGGCTGGACGATCTTGTAGTGCGGATCGGCGGATACTACATGATGCCTGCGGAAAAATCAGGGGGCCGCGGGGAGCCGCCGAAACCGCCCTGGCATCGGCCCGCGCCGGCCTATACTCAGGCCTTGCCCACGGAGACCTGACGCATGCCGGTAAGCCCCGTACACCCTGCCGATCTGGATGATCTGACCCGCCTCTTCGGCGGCTATCTGAAGTTCTATGAGGTGCCACAGGCAGAGGAGCCGATCCGCGCGTTCCTCGCCGCGCGCCTGCAGCGAGGCGACTCGCGGCTGCTGATCGCCCGGGATGACGAGGGCCAGGCGCAGGGCTTCGTACAGCTCTACCCGCTGTTCGCCTCGCTGGCGCTGCGCCCCTCCTGGCTGCTCAGCGACCTCTACGTCGCCGAGAGCGCCCGCCGCCTGGGCGTGGCCCGCGCGCTGATGAACGCCGCCCGGCAACTCGCGCAACTCGGCGGCGCCTGCGGCATCCAACTGGAGACCGCGAAGACCAACCTCGCCGGCCAGGCGCTCTACGAAAGCCTCGGCTACGTGCGCGACGAGGTCTATCTCACCTACTGGCTGGCCCTGCCCGACGCCTGAACCGCGGCCGCCGCCTTCGACCCAAAGGAACCTCCGCATGGACAATCTGGTAATCACCGTCATCGCCCCGGACCAGCCCGGCCTGGTGGAACGCCTCGCCGCCTGCGTCGCCGATCATGGCGGCAACTGGCTGGAAAGCCGCATGTCGCGCATGGCCGGGCAGTTCGCCGGGATTCTTCGCGTGTCGGTGCCGGCGGCCGGCCATCGCGGCCTGAGCGACGCCCTGCAGGCACTGCAGACCCATGGCATCCGCGTCCAGCTGGCCGAGGGCGGCGAGCCGCAACGCAGCGGCAAGCCGATCCTTCTCGACCTGGTCGGCAACGACCGGCCGGGCATCGTCCGCGACATCACCCGGCTGCTGGCCGAACACGACGTCAACCTCGAAAGCCTGATCACCGAAGTGCTGCCGGCGCCGATGAGCAGCGAGCCGCTGTTCCACGCCGAGGCGATGCTGGCGGTGCCGCTGGAGCTGTCCCTCGACCTGTTGCAGGAGCGCCTGGAGACCCTGGCGGATGACCTGATGGTGGAGCTGAACCTGCGGACCGACGTCTGACGTCCGCTCAGCTCGCCGCGCGGGCGCGGCGCAGGCCACGCCAGATGTCAACGCTGTAGACCAGCAGGCCCAGCCAGATGCAGGCGAAGGAAAGCAGGCGCACCGGGTCGAAGTGCTCGCCGTAGACCACCACCGCGAGAAGCAGCACCAGCGTCGGCGAGAGGTATTGCAGGAACGCCAGCGAGGTGAACGGCAGGTGTCGCGTGGCCGAGTTGAAGCAGATCAGCGGGAACAGCGTGATCAGCCCGGCGAGCGCCAGCCAGAACGCATCCGCCGTGCTCCAGAAGCTCGCCTGGCTGCTCACGCCGGACGGCCCGAGGATCAGCCAGAGCAGCGCCAGCGGCAGCAGCATCCAGGTTTCCACCACCAGCCCGGGCAACGCCGCCACCGGCGCCTGCTTACGAATCAGCCCGTAGAAGCCGAAAGTCAGCGCCAGTACCAGCGATACCCACGGCAGGCTGCCCAGTTGCCACACCTGCTGCGCCACGCCGAGCGCTGCCAGGCCAAGCGCCAGCCACTGCAGCGGGCGCAGGCGCTCGCCGAGCAGGAGCAGGCCGAGCAGCACGTTGACCAGCGGGTTGATGTAGTAGCCCAGGCTGGCCTCGATCATCCGCCCGTTGTTCACCGCCCAGACGTAGACCAGCCAGTTGCAGGCGATCAGCGAGCCGCTGACGGCCAGTACCCCCAGGCGCCGGGGATTCTCGCGCAGCTCGCGCCACCAGCCGGGATGCTTCCAGACCGTCAGCAGCAGCGCGCCGAACAGTGCCGACCAGAGCACCCGGTGGACGATGATCTCGATCGCCGGAATCGCCTGCAGCATCTTGAAGTACAGCGGGAACAGACCCCAGGCGGTGTAGGCGGCGACACCCAGCAGATAACCGCGGCGCGGGTTGGCGGTGGACATGCAGCAGTCCTGAAGACGGAAGGGCCGATGATTCTAGAGGGCCAGCCGGGGTTTGTCTGGTCGATCAGCTTTGCTGCGGTGCGCATGCGCACCCTACGGCACCGCGCACGCGTAGGGTGCGCCGTGCGCACCGGGGGAATCCCGGCTGCAGGGTGGCTTCGGGCCACGCGACAGGGATGCCCGGTCGACCCGCTTTCGCCGCAGCCCGCCTCGGTGCGCGTGGCGCACCCTACGGCACCGCACACGCGTAGGGTGCGCCGCGCGCACGGGGGGATCTCGGCCGCAGGGGGCTTCGGGCCACGCGACAGGGATGCCCGGTCGACCCGCTTTCGCCGCAGCCCGCCTCGGTGCGCATGCGCACCCTACGGCACCGCGCACGCGTGGGGTGCGCCGTGCGCACCGGGGGATTTCAGAACAGCTTCAGCGGTTCCTCGTCCAGGGCCGAGAGCTGCTCTCGCAGTACCAGCACCTGGTCGCCCCAGTAGCGCTCGCTGCCGAACCAGGAAAAGCTCATGGGGAACGCCGGGTCGTCCCAGCGCCGCGCCAGCCAGGCGCTGTAGTGCATCAGCCGGAGCGAACGCAGGCCTTCGATGAGCGGCAGTTCGCGCGCGTCGAAGTCGTGGAATTCCTGGTAACCGTCGATCAGCTCGGCGATCTGCCCGAGGCGCTCGTGGCGGTCACCGGCGAGCATCATCCATAAATCCTGCACCGCCGGCCCCATGCGGCAGTCGTCGAGATCGACCATGTGGTAGGTCTCGTCGCGGCACAGCAAATTGCCCGGATGGCAGTCGCCATGCAGGCGGATCGGCGTGAAGCGGACCCGCGCGAAAAGTTCGTCGAGGCGCTTGAGCAGGTCGCGCGCCACTGACTCATAGGCCGGCAGCAGGCTGCGCGGAACGAAGCCGCCTTCGAGCAGGAAATTCAGCGAGTCGTGGCCGAAGTTCTGCACGCCGAGGCTCTCGCGGTGCTCGAACGGGCGCATCGCCGAGACCCCATGCAGGCGCCCGAGCAGTTGGCCGAGGCGATACAGCTGGTCCAGATTGCCCGGTTCCGGGGCGCGTCCGCCGCGTCGCGGGAACAGCGCGAAACGAAAGCCGGCGTGCTCGAACAGGGTTTCGCCGTCGCGCACCAGGGGCGCCACGACTGGCACCTCGCGCTCGGCCAGCTCGAGGGTGAAGACATGTTCCTCACGGATCGCCGCCTCGCTCCAGCGCCCGGGACGGTAGAACTTGGCGATGATCGGCGTCTCGTCCTCGATGCCCACCTGGTAAACGCGGTTCTCGTAGCTGTTGAGCGCCAGCACGCGGGCGTCGCTGAGGTAGCCGATGCTTTCGACGGCATCCAGTACGAGGTCGGGACTGAGGGAGACGAACGGGTGGGTCATGGCGATCTCCTGCGGCGGGCCGGCATGGTAGCGCAGGCCCGCCACGGGCAGGGCAACCGATTGCGCCCGCCGTTGAGCATAGATCGCCGGGTACGGGTGCAGGCCGCTCAGGCAGCGCCGATCACCCCGCCGTCGTCGCGGCGGATCGCCAGCACCGAGGAGCGCGGTTTGGCGCCGGGCTGCCCGGACGGGAAATTCGAGCCGCCGTTCTCGCCGGGATGCTGGATGCCGATGAACAGCGTGCGGTAGTCCGGCGCGAAGGCCACGCCGGTCACTTCGCAGCCCACCGGGCCGGTCATGAAACGGCGGATTTCGCCGCTGCCCGGGTCGGCGCAGAGCATCTGGTTGTTGCCCATGCCGGCGAAGTCGCCACTGTTGCTGGTGTCACCGTCGGTCTGGATCCACAACCGACCGCCGCCGTCGAAGGCGAGGCCGTCCGGGCTGTTGAACATGTTCCGCGCGGTGATGTTCGGCGAGCCGCCATTGGCCGTGCCGGGGTGCGCCAGCGGGTTGCCGGCGACGGCGAACAGGTCCCACTCGAAGCTCGACGCCGCGGCATCGTCGCCGTGCTCGCGCCAGCGCAGGATCTGTCCGTAGACGTTGTTCGCCCGCGGATTCGGCCCACCCACCGGCTGGCCGTCGCCGCCGCGTTTCACGTTGTTGGTCAGGGTGCAGTAGACCTGGCCGTCCTCGGGGCTGACGACGATCCACTCCGGGCGGTCCATCCGCGTGGCACCGACCACGCTGGCCGCCAGCCGGGTGTGGATGAGGATTTCCGCCTGGCCGGGGAATCCAGCGGCAGCATCCAGCCCGCCGCGTCCGTGCACCAGCTCCAACCACTGACCGCGCCCCTTGGGATGCTGCGGGTCGCCGTCGCCGTCGTCGAAACGCGCCACGTACAAGGTGCCGTGGTCGAGCAGATCGGGGTTGGGCTGCGTCGGGTCGAAGCGCGCGAAGCTGACGAACTTGTAGATGAACTCGCCGCGCTCGTCGTCGCCCATGTAGACCACCACGCGGCCATCGGCGGCCTGGGTCAGCGCCGCGTTCTCATGCTTGAAACGGCCCAGGGCAGTGCGTTTGACCGGTTGCGCGCGCGGGTCGAAGGGGTCGATCTCCACCACCCAGCCGTGGCGGTTGTACTCGTTGGGCGTCTGGCTCACATCGAAGCGTGATTCGTAGGGATGCCAGTGCACGTCCTTGCTGTCGGCCAGCACGCCGTAGCGCTTCAACGCGCCTTCCGCCGCGTAGGCCGGGTCGCTGCTGCCGAAGCAGTCGGTGAAGTTTTCCTCGCAGGTCAGGTAGGTGCCCCAGGGCGTCCTGCCCGAGGCGCAGTTCTGGAAGGTGCCGAGCACCTCGCGCCCGCTCGGATCGGCGGCGGTGCGCAGCCAGGCGTGGCCGGCGGCCGGGCCGCCGAGGCGGATCGGCGTGTTGCCGTGAATGCGCCGGTTGTAGGCGGAGTCGCGGACGAAGCGCCAGCCGTCGGCGTCGCGGCGGATTTCCACCACCGAGACGCCTTCGCAGGCGAGCGCCTTGTGCACCTCGTCGGCCGACTGCGGGTTGCCGCCGTGGGCATAGAGGTAGCGGTAGTTGGTGTACTCGTTGTTGATCGCCAGCAGCGCGCGGTCGGCCTCGCCGGGGAAGGCGAACAGGCACATGCCATCGTTGTTGTCGCCGAACTGCCGTTCCTGGTCTGCCGCGCTGCCGTTTCCGGTGGGATCGAACGCGGGCGCATCCGCGTGCAGCGGCTCGCCCCAGCTGATCAGCACCTCGTAGCGGTAGCCGGGCGGCAGCAGCACGGCGTCCGCATCGGACGCGGTGATCCCGTCGAAGCCGATCAGCGCGCGGTTGCCCGTCTGCAGGCTGGCGGCCAGCGCACCCAGGGGGTGGCCGCCGAAGAACAGCGCAGCGCCGCAGAGGGTTCCGGCGCCGAGAAAGCGCCGGCGCGACAGGCCGGCGAGACGTTCGAGGTCGGTGGGCAGGTCGTCTGGATACATGGTCGGCTCCTTCACGGGGATGCGGCCGACGTTAATTCGCGCGGATGACAGTCCTGTTTCAGTCGCCGGGGCGCGGCGTGCGCGCCAGGCAGTAGATGTCGACGCGGCGCGCCCCGGCCTTGATCAGCAGCCGCGCCAGCGCATCGGCGGTGCTGCCGGTGGTCAGCACGTCGTCCACCAACGCCAGGTGGCGGCCCTCCACATCGGCGGCGTCCGACAGCGCGAAGGCCCGGCGCAGGTTGCGCCGCCGCTCGACGGCCGTCAGCCCCTGCTGCGCCGGCGTATCGAGCACTCGCAGCAGCGCGCCCTCCTCGACCGGCAGCCCGAGGTCGCGCCCCAACCAGTGGGCGAGCATCGCCGCCTGGTTGAAGCCGCGCTCACGCAGCCGTCGCGTGGCCAGCGGCACCGGCAGCAAGGCGTCCGGGCGCGGCAGGCCCTCGGCGAAGGATTGTTGTAGATGGTGTGACAGCAGCCCGCCGAGCAGACGTCCCATGGGCCAGCGTGACTGATGCTTGAAGCGGGTGATCAGGCTGTCGACCGGGAAGGCGTAGCGCCAGGGCGCTTCGACCCGGCTGAACGCCGGCGGTCGCTTGAGGCAGGCGCCGCAGGCCAACCCCTGGGTAGGCAGCGGCAACGCGCAGACTGCGCAATGCCCCTGCAGCCAGGGCAACTCGAGCTCGCAGGCATTGCACAGGGGAAGTCCGTCGCGCTCGGCCGGCTCATCGCAGAGCAGGCATGACTGACCACTATTTAACCACTTGTAAACCCGCCGCAAGGCCCTTGGTTGACAGCGCATCCAGCTTCCCTAATATGCGTGACATCTGTGTCGCGCCTGACTGTAGCAGGCGCCAGCCCCCGATAAGGAACACCCATGAGCGCCACCTCTCCCTTCGCCCCGCGTAACGACTGGTCCCTCGCCGAAGTCCGCGCGCTCTTCGAGCTGCCGTTCAACGACCTGCTGTTCCAGGCGCAGACCGTGCACCGCGCGCATTTCGACGCCAACCGCGTGCAGGTTTCGACGCTGCTCTCGATCAAGACCGGCGCCTGCCCGGAGGACTGCAAGTACTGCCCGCAGTCCGGCCACTACAACACCGGGCTGGACAAGGAAAAGCTGATGGAAGTGCAGAAGGTGCTCGACGCCGCGGCCGAGGCCAAGTCGATCGGCTCGACGCGCTTCTGCATGGGTGCCGCCTGGAAACATCCGTCGGCCAAGGACATGCCCTACGTGCTGAAGATGGTCGAAGGGGTGAAGGCCCTCGGCTTGGAAACCTGCATGACGCTCGGCAAGCTGAGCCGCGAGCAGACCGTCGCGCTGGCCGAGGCCGGCCTCGACTACTACAACCACAATCTGGACACCTCGCCGGAGTTCTACGGCAACATCATCACCACCCGTACCTACGCCGAGCGCCTGGAAACCCTCGCCCACGTGCGCGAGGCGGGAATGAAGATCTGCTCCGGCGGCATCCTCGGCATGGGCGAGTCGGTGGACGACCGCGCCGGCCTGCTGATCCAGCTGGCCAACCTGCCAGAGCAGCCGGAATCGGTGCCGATCAACATGCTGGTCAAGGTCAAGGGCACGCCGCTGGCGGAAGAGAAGGACGTCGACCCGTTCGACTTCATCCGCACCCTCGCGGTGGCGCGGATCATGATGCCAAAATCCCACGTGCGCCTGTCCGCCGGCCGCGAGCAGATGAACGACCAGATGCAGGCGCTGGCGTTCTTCGCCGGGGCCAACTCGATCTTCTACGGCGAGAAGCTGCTGACCACCGCCAACCCGCAGGCCGGCAAGGACATGCAGCTGTTCGCCCGCCTCGGCATCAAGCCCGAAGAGCGCCAGGAACACGCCGACGAAGTGCACCAGGCCGCCATCGAGCAGGCCCTGGTCGAACAGCGCGACTCCAAGCTGTTCTACAACGCCGTCTCGGCCTGAATGCCATTGGCCCCCTCTCCCCTTCACGGGAGAGGGTCGGGGAGAGGGCAATCCCGCACCGCGGCCTGACCCTGTCCCCCGCTCCCGCAACCGGATCACCATGACCTTCGATCTCTCCGCCCGCCTCGCCGAGCGCCGCACCGCCCATCTCTATCGCCAACGGCCCCTGCTGGAGAGCCCGCAAGGCCCGCTGGCGCAGGTCGATGGCCGCGAGCTGCTGGCGTTCTGCTCCAACGACTACCTCGGCCTGGCCAATCACCCCGAAGTGATCCGCGCGCTGCAGGACGGCGCCGCGCGCTGGGGCGTCGGCGGCGGCGCCTCGCACCTGGTGATCGGCCACAGCGGCCCGCACCACGAACTGGAGCTGGCCCTAGCCGAATTCACCGGCCGCCCGCGCGCGCTGCTGTTTTCCACCGGCTACATGGCCAACCTGGCCGCCGTCACGGCGTTGGTCGGCCAGGGCGACACGGTGCTGGAAGACCGCATCAACCACGCCTCCCTGCTCGACGCCGGCCTGCTCAGCGGCGCGCGCTTCTCGCGCTACCTGCACAACGACGCCGAGAGCCTGGGCAAGCGCCTGCAGAAAGCCAGCGGCAACACCCTGGTGGTCACCGACGGCGTGTTCAGCATGGACGGCGACCTCGCCGACCTGCCGGCGCTCTGCGCCACCGCCCGCCGCCAGGGCGCCTGGGTGATGGTCGACGACGCCCACGGCTTCGGCCCGCTGGGCGCCAGCGGCGGTGGCATCGTCGAGCATCTCGGCCTGGGCAGCGATGACGTGCAGGTACTGGTCGGCACCCTCGGCAAGGCGTTCGGCACCGCCGGCGCCTTCGTCGCCGGCAGCGAGGAACTGATCGAAACGCTGATCCAGTTCGCCCGCCCCTACATCTACACCACCAGCCAGCCGCCGGCCGTGGCCTGCGCGACGCTGAAGAGCCTCGAACTGCTGCGCAGCGAGCGCTGGCGGCGCGAGCACCTGGAACGGCTGATCGCGCAATTTCGCGACGGCGCCGCGCGCATCGGCCTGGAACTGATGGACAGCCCGACGCCGATCCAGCCGATCCTGATCGGCGACAGCGCGCGCGCCCTGCGCCTGTCCAGCCTGCTGCGCGAGCGCGGCCTGCTGGTCGGTGCGATCCGTCCGCCGACGGTGCCCGCCGGCAGCGCGCGCCTGCGCGTGACCCTCAGCGCCGCCCATAGCGAGGCACAGGTCGACCGCCTGCTCGACGCCCTCGCCAACGCCTGGCACCAACTGAATACGGAGACCGGCGCCGATGCGTGACCGCCTGATCCTGCTGCCCGGCTGGAGCTTCGGCGCCGCCGCGCTGCAACCGCTGCAGGAAGCCCTCGAACAACGCGCGCCCAACTTGCGCGTGGAGATCGCCGAGCTGCCCGAGAACGCCGCGCCCGGCGCCTGGCTCGACGAGCTCGACGCACGCCTGCCGGCCGAAGCCTGGCTGGCCGGCTGGTCGCTCGGCGGCATGCTCGCCACCCAGCTCGCCGCCCGCCGCGGCGAGGCCTGTCCGGGACTGATCACCTTCGCCAGCAACGCCTGCTTCGCCAGCCGCGAGGACTGGCCAACGGCGATGCCCGCGGAGATTTTCGCCACCTTCCGCCAGGCGTTCGACCTGGATGCCGAGCAGACCCTGAAGCGCTTCAGCCTGCTCGCCAGCCGCGGCGCCTTCGACCCGCGCACGCTCGCCCGGCAACTGCAGGTGACCCAGCCGCGCACGCCCGTCGAAGCGTTGGACGCCGGCCTGAGCCTGCTCGCCGAGCTGGACGGACGCGCCGCCTTGCGTGCCTATTCCGGCCCGCAGCTGCACCTGTTCGCCCGCCACGACGCGCTGGTTCCGGTGGCCGCCGCCGACGCCCTGCTGGCCTGGCTGCCGGACCTGGAAGTGGAACTGTTCGACGCCAGCCACGGCCTGCCGCTGGAATGCCCGGACCAGATCGCGCGGGCGCTGCTGGGCTTCATCGGCGACGCCGTCGATGACTGAGCCCGCCGCCTCGACTCGACCGGACAAGCGCAGTGTCGCCGCCTCGTTCTCCCGCGCCGCGGCCAGCTACGACGGCGTCGCCGGCCTGCAGCGCACGGTAGGCGATGCGCTGCTCGCGCGCCTGCCGGCCGACTTGGCGCCCGCGCGCTGGCTCGACCTGGGCTGCGGCACCGGGCATTTCTCCCGCGTGCTGGCGACCCGCTTTCCAAAAGCCGAAGGACTGGCGCTGGACATCGCCGAGGGCATGCTCCGTCACGCCCGGCCGCTGGGCGGCGCGACCCACTTCGTCGCCGGCGACGCCGAATACCTGCCGCTGCGCGACGCCAGCGTCGACCTGCTGTTCAGCAGCCTGGCGCTGCAATGGTGCGGCGACTTCGCCGGCGTGCTTGACGGGGCCCGGCGGGTACTGCGCCCAGGCGGCTGCCTGGCGTTCTCCAGCCTCTGCGTCGGCACCCTGCAGGAGCTGCGCGACAGCTGGCAGGCCGTCGACGGGCTGGTCCACGTCAACGCCTTCCGCCGCGTCGAGGACTATCAGCAACTGTGCGCCGCCAGCGGCCTGCACCTGGTCGGTCTGGAGCGACGCGCCAAGGTGCTGCATTTCCCCGACCTGCGCCAGCTGACCCACGAGATCAAGGCGCTCGGCGCGCAAAACCTCAACCCCGGCCGCCCCGGCGGGCTGACCGGTCGCGCGCGGATGCGGGCGCTGGTCGAGGCCTACGAGCGCCAGCGCCAGCCGCTCGGCCTGCCGGCGACCTATCAGGTGGTCTACGGTATCTTGCGCAAGGCCTGAGCGAACCCGCGCCCCGCCATCGAGTGAAAACCAACGCATGAAGCACGCCTACTTCGTCACCGGTACCGATACCGAAATCGGCAAGACCACCATCGCCGCTGGCCTGCTCCACGCGGCCCGGCGCGCCGGGCTCTCGACCGCGGCGGCCAAGCCGGTCGCCTCCGGCTGCCAGTTGACCGACGCCGGCCTGCGCAACGACGACGCCCTCGCCCTGCTCGCCGAATGCAGCGTCGCGCTGCGCTACGAGGAGGTGAACCCGCTGGCCTTCGCGCCGCCGA